>NZ_JAGWCV010000005.1:0-112482 GCF_020657735.1 Clostridioides sp. ZZV15-6383
TATAGGCTGCTTTGTTTATTATTCTACCTTCACTTCTAACTTTATAATGTATAGCATCCATAAATACAATTGGATAAATCATATCAAGAGGTCTGTTTTGCCATTCATGAGCTAAAGGTAGAACTCTATCAGTAATTTTAGCTATTAGAGAATGAGATATATCAATTCCGTAAATACTTTTAAGGTGGCTTGATATATCTCGAGTGGACATGCCTTTTGAGTACATTCCAATCACTTGGTTCTCTATTCCTGATATATCATTTTCATAATTTCTAATTACCTTTGGTTCAAAATCTCCATTTCGGTCTCTTGGAATATTTAAAGTTATTTCTCCAAAATCTGATTTAACATTTTTATTTCTATATCCATTTCTAGAGTTTTTAGTATTTTTATTCTTATTGTCATATCTATCATAACCTAAATGGTCATCAAGCTCCGCTTCTAACATTTGATGAATTGTACTTGCAAATAAATCTTTTAGCATATCTTGAATATCTGTAGTTGTTTTAACATCATATTCTTCAATAAGTTTTTTTAATATTTCGTTTTTGTTAAACATAAAAAGTGTGCACCTTCCTTTATATAGTGATATTTAATATTTTAATTATCACCACTTTTTAGAAGAATACACACTTTATTTTAAAGACCCAAAATACAGGAATGAAAATTCTATTCTTGTATAAAGTCTAACTTTTGGGTCAAAGTATTGTAAATATTATTCTTTAAATTATTCCTTAAATTCCCATTTAGAGAATAGTTTATATTAAGTTTTTAGTCACCTTCTTCCCAATTTTTTACCCATTCCTCTAATGAGATTAACTTTTCATCTGTTAAATCTTCTTGAAACAATGAGATTAAAATACCTTTTATAGAACTACATCTTAACAGCTTATGTATTTTTTGTGATATAAATTCAGAATACTTATCTTCTTTAATTGAAATTGTATAATATGTATATTGACTTGTTTCTTGAACATATAGGAATCTTTTGTTTGATAACTTAGACAAAGTTTTTAATGTTATTTTTTCTGACCAGCTATAGTTTTCTTTCATATAATTAACAACATCATATGATTTTACCCTTGTATCTAAACTCCAAATAAATTTCATTATAATTAATTCTGAATCTGATAATCTTCTTAAATACATAATTATCGCCCCAATCATTTGTTTAACTAAATATTACAGCAATAATTCTATACAATCAAATCCAATTTTTTCCATATAATTAAGTAGGTATTTATAAAATTTTGTTTTAATATTTTCAATTTGTGGTATAATAAAAGCAAGGAAACATATTTTACTTAACTTTGAGTGATGTTTCCATTAATTAGTTATTAATGTTTGTTTTTATGGAACTTAATATTAAGTTCCCAGCCACTCTTAGTTGGTCGCTCAGAGTGGCACTTTAATTTATCGTAGATATAACTAGCTATAACACCAGCTACAATACTCATCATTAGATTTTCCATAGTTTTCACCTCCTTTCATACGAAAGTGAGGAACGCTCTATGAAAACACCACTCATAGCTTTTTCAAATATTTATTCCTTGCTATATTTATTATATCATAAATACTGGAAATATAAAATTTCAAATATCTTCTAAAATCTGACGCTCTATATGCCATTTTAAGGCTTTATAAAAATTACTCTTTGTGTTTATACCTTTAATTTTTATTATTAATTTTATATTTATTGATAATAATTATTAATTAGCTTTAAATAGATTTTCAGATATTCTATCGGAAGCTTCTTTATCCATCTCTTTAAGCACATGGGAATATACATTAAGTGTAGTATTAATATTTGAATGTCCTACCCTTTCAGATATAACCTTTATAGGTACTTTAGAATTTATAAGTAAAGTAACATGTGAATGTCTTAAATCATGAAATCTAATATGAGGTAAATCATTATTCTCTAAGAATTTTCTAAATTTCTTACTCATTACATCTTCAGCAATTGGATTACCCTTTCTATCAAAGAACAACAAATTATATTCGTTTCTAATAATACTTCTTAATAATTTTTTATTCTGTTCTAGCTTATAATCTTTTAGTAAATTCATAAGCTCCACTGGTGCAAATATTTTTCTAATTGAACTTTCTGTCTTAGGTTCTTTAAGTATAACAGAACCATCCAATCTGCTTGTTATCTTACTTATAGTTATTGTATTCTCATCAAAATCAATATTATCCCAAGTTAATCCTAGAACTTCTGAAAGTCTCAAGCCTAGACCTGTAGCCAGACTGATAGGTAATTCCATATTCGTATTCTTGGCCAATTCTAATAATTTTAACATCTGTTCTTTATCATAAATTTCATTCTTAAACTTTTTAGCTCTTGGGCTTTCTATACCATCTATAATATTTTCTTTTATCAGTTTAATTCTATATGCTCTCTTGATGGCAAGTCTCAATACATTTATATGTACTTTAATTGTTTGAGGATTTAAGTTACCAGCTAAGTCATCTATATAATTTTGTATATGAATATTTCTCAACTCTTGAAGACGATATCTCCCAATAGAAGGACTAATATGATTCTTACAAATAGCAATGTAGCTTTTATATGTAGATGCAGAAATATTATCTTTATATTTTTCAAGGAAGTCTAATAAAAATTCAGACAGTGTGATTTCATTTGGAACAAGAAAACTATCTTTATATATACTGTCCTTAACTTCAGCCAATCTTTTGTTGGCATCTCTTTTTTTATCAAAAGCTCCCATATTCTTTTGTTTTCTTTTTCCCGATTCATCATCTTTAAATTCTAAGTACACTACATAATTTTTATTTCTTTTTCTTATAAAAGCGTTCATGGTTATCCCTCCTATCAAAATTCATATACTTATTATACCATACAGATGAGGCAAAAAATAGTCATTTTAGCTGACTTTCAACTGACTTTTTTAATTATTTTATTTGTATAATTATTGAAATTACTTAATTATAAAGAAATAGGACATAGAATGAATCCTTCTATGCCTTTACACTATCACTTTATTATTTTTTTATAGTTTCCAATTTAAGCAGTTAAATTTCTGAACAGGATTAATTATAAGCGTTGATTTTTATAAAGCCTTAAAATCGAATTTGAGAGGTAAATTTATTTTTTGTTATTTAAAAAATTATATCTGAAATATTATTAGTATTATGTCTTTTATAATTAATTATTTTGTTAATATACATAAGTAAAAAACTTATAAATATAATTAAATGTTAACAAAGTACTAATTTAAATATAATATGTCATAATATGGATGAAGCTTATGATGAACTGTGTTATAATTATTTTACAGAAAATAATTTAAAGGAGTAATATTATGATTTTTAATATTGATGAAAAATTAAAACATTTAGATACTGAATCTATAAATAATTTAATGAAGTTATATTATGATAATAAAAAAAGTGCTAGCGAACTAATAAAGCTTTATAATATAAATATTTCTCCATCAAGATTATATAAACTATTTCCACCTGAAAAAGTGAATGCTAAGTATTGTCCTTATTGTGGTTCTGAATTTTATATAAATAGACCATCAAAAACTAGCTATCCTCAAAATAATAATGTCGCTTTTTGCTCTAATTGTACTCATAAAGATTCTTTGAAATGTAACTGCGACAACTGTGTCTCCGAAAGAAAACGTGAAATCAAAAATTTAGAAGAAAAAAAAAAGATAGAAGAATTAGAGAAAAGAAATTTAATAGATAAATTATATGGAAAAGCTATCATAAATCCATTAGACATAAGTGAATTAGATTTTAAAGATAGAGTTTACCTAGGCACATTGCTAAGATATGCTTTGAGTGAAGATATGTCAAATATAATCCCCCTAGAAAATCTAGATGGAGTCCTAGCTCCTGCATGTCTTGAATATGAGCTTTTAAAACATTTATATCAAAAAAATATTATTCGGGTTCATCCTATGTCTAAAATATCTGCATTTGAAAATGATGAAGATTTTCCAAGCACTTTCTATATGAATCTAGTTAACTATCATTTAAACATCAAGTATGAAAATGATAAATCTGAAACAATAAGAGAAATTATAAACCCTAGAATAGATATTGATGAACAACAAGCCTATTTTATTTGGAATGATATCGCTATGAATGAATGTTTAGAATATCTAAATTATCAAATGGATAAAGTTGGATTTAATTTTAATCCTGGTGAAAAAACAATACTAGTAATGAGTGAATTATTAGACAATTTTTCAGTTTCTCAAATTTACAGTATAATATATAGGAGTATCACAAATGCAACTAGATATTACCAAGAGGGAAATGTTAGTAAAAAACAAGCTGCGAATTCGGTTATAACTAAATGTCAAAGTTATGGAGAGGTAGCTTTAAGTAATCAATGGGAAATTAAAGGATATTCAAGAATTAAAGATTTACCTCAAAGTAGTCTAAGTGAATTTTTATTTAATAGAGTTCTAAAAATAGGAGATAACGGATTTAACGCAGTACCGTCTATTGACTTTTTAGTAGAATAAATCATACAAAGTATACCAAAAGGCTATAGGTAAATTTGTTTTTACACAAATCTGCTTACAGCCCCACTTTTTATTTAAGCTACTTTTTCAATATATCTTTCATTAACAATATACGTTTTAAACTTATGAACAACCATAATATCTTGCATATTCCCTAATGTCATTACAACTCTAACACATTTATTTCTAATTTCTTCTGGTAACTCTATACTATTTGTTAAATTAACATAATCATCATATTTATACATATTAGCACCTCCAAAATTAGTATTGAGGATATTATATCTCTTTATTTAATTTTCATCAACAACAAATTTCTCTCCAGTTTCAATATTTTCTAAGCAATATAATTTTTCATAAGTATAATAATAATAATTAATTTTTTCTATTAATCTACATGTCTTTTTGTTCAATTCAGTACATATCTTTTCTAATATATCACAAGAGTTATATAAATTACCTACCTCTTCTCCAAATACACATTTATGACAAGTTTTGTCATAACATTTAAATATAATGTCATCCACTTCTTTTAGGACTTCAATTTGCTTATCAAAGTCAACACTTGAATAAGATAGTTTAAGAGATTTTTTTGTTTCTTCTAACAACTCACATAACGTTTTTTCTATTTGACCTATAATTATATTTTTATTTAATATACAATTATTACACCTTAGATTACAATTTCTAGTAGATTTTAATACATCTATTACATCTTTAACAGTATACATACGCCCCTCCTATCTTACCCCTGTACTTCCAAATCCATTATTTCCTCTCTCAGAGCTAGTTAATTCATCTACGACTTTCAATATAGCTCTTGGAACTTGTTGAAATACTCCTTGTGCAAGTTTAGTATGCTCAGGAATAACAATCTCAAAATCCTCTTCATTATATGTAATTATTTTGATTTCACCTCTATACCCAGAATCTATTGTACCCAGTCTTACAGTTGGATATACTTTACCATCCTTGCTTTCATGCCACATAATAATTTGTTCTGTTGCTTTATTTTCAACAAAAAACAGTTTTTTAACACCGTTTAAACTTATACCACTTCTAGGTCTAACTTGCATTTCATATCCATATGGTATTTCTAACGCTATACCTGTAGGAATTGCTACTGCTGACCTAGCTGGAATCACTGTATCTTCCAATGTATATAAATCTATTCCGCTATCACCTTCTTTTGCATAAGATGGTACTATTGCATTTGGACTTAATTTTTTTATTTTAACATTTATACTCATTAATCTAATCTCCCTTTTTATAAAATCTCATTTAGGACATAAGCATATCTTAGTGTAATACAGCACTCTTCCACGCCTTTATCTCCAAATGTATTGATTTCGCTATAATATATCTCAATATTAGCACTTTTATATAATCTTTTTTAAGGCCTCATTTTTAAAACCCTATATTTATAGGCTAAAAAGAGCAAAATTTTTGATTTTAGCACTTTTTATTTTTCAAAAGTGCTTAACCAATTTTTCATCAAATTCCTCATTCTTGATGAAGGTATATAAATATCTATACTTTTATTTTCTCTTATTCTACTTCTCCATATCCATTGAATCATTTCAGCCAAAGCCCATGAATCTTCATCGATACTTATTTTCCTATCTATAAAAAACCCTTTTTCAATAGGATTCATATATAAATTTATACAATAGGCTAACACAGATTTATTTCTATATTCATTTGTAGCTCTTGCATTAAAAGCTATAAACCCTTTTGTATATCTTTTACCTTTACATTTATGTAAATAATCTTTATATACTGTCCAAGCATTTTCAGATGCTTTAGATTTACATACATTTGTAAAATAATTATAAATATTTTTCTTTAATACGTCTAAAGCATCTGTTTTATTTATTACTTGTTTTTCAAACCATGTGCTTGATAAAGGATGATAATTTTTGCCTTCTTGGCCAATCATATTTAGCTTTTCATTATTACAAATATTAATTAATTTTTTATATGGATCTTTATTAGCATCTTTATATTCTATTAATTCATATCTATTATCTATATTTTTTACTGATTTATAATTGTAACTTATGTTATTCATATCATAATAGTATCGCTGCATCTGACCTTTGAATAAATATGTCATTATGTATATTTCTTAAAATTCCTTAAATATAGTTACTGGAAAATGCCACATAGCAAGACTATTTCTAACAAAGTAAACATCTCCATTTACTATTGCATTTTTTAATTCTATAAACTCTCCATTGTAATTCTTATCACTAGAGTTCCAATACATTTTCTTTGTACTATCATCAACCGTTATAACTCCATCATTAAAGAGCATCCTAAAATCAGTTTTATCAATTGAAATACGTTCAATTATATTCATTACTTCATCCAAAATCAGAGTATAGTTCTTATCTTTAAGTAGCTTAAGAGTCTCTTCATTAATATTTCTGAATAAAGCATGAGTAGAAACTATATTACATCCTCTTGAGAGAAGATTATTAAAATGAGTTAATTTACTTCCTTTTCCTTTTTTTGATTCTGGTTGATAAAACTTCCTCATATAACAACCTTTTATAACCCTTTTTACTTCATCTAAATAAGGTGTTATGTAAATATATCTTTTATCTAAACTTTCATTCATTGTTTGTATTGCCCAACTTGTTTTACCTGTACCACACATACTATCAACTATAGTTGCACCCATTTACTTAGCATCACCAACTTTATTTAAATAAGCTATTCCAAGAGCTATAGCATCATATATATCGCTTGTTTTTGCCTTACAAGTCCTATCAATATACTCTCCAATATCAATAATATTTTCTCTTACATATGTGGCTACTTCTTCTTTTTTAGATTTGCCACTATTCATAAGATATTTTCTAACTGAAACTGGATACATATATTCAATCTCTATATTATTTAATTTAACAGTTCTCATTATTGCTCCTAAGAGTTTTCTTAAACTAAGAATTGTTTTAGAATTTCTAGAAGTGAATTGGTCTTCAACTAAGACTATTTGAATATTATGACTTGTAATTATCTCTTGAATTGTATTACAGATATGGCACATTCGCTCATCTTCAGACTTGAATTTATCTTTTTTAGTTACTATTTTTCCATATTCTAATACTTCTTTATTACTATTTATAACTGCCCATCCAGTACTGGACATAGATACATCTAAGGCTAAGACCATTGAATCCCCTCTTTCATATGTATTTTAACTTGCTCTACTGCATTAGTGATACTTAAGTTATTTACTATTACAATGTAGTTTTCACTATTTAAAAACTCTTTAAATTTAATCTTATCATCAGCCAATCTTCTTTCAATTTCTTTAGGATTATCACCTCTATCTATTAATCTTTTCCTTATAGTATCTTCATCTGCATTTATAAAAAATGGTACTAATCTAATTTTTGTTCCTATAAAATATTTTTCTAATGCTTTATAGCCACTAGCATCTACTATAGTCAGAGCATATTTTTTATTATCTAATTCAGATTTATGTATTCCATATAGCCAAGTGCTGTAATCATGAACTATATATTTTCTCATTTCTATAAAATTATTTTTTTCTTTCTTAAAGAATTTACTGTCTACAAAATGATATGTTTTATTGATGATTTCTAAGTAATCACGAGGAGGTCTTGTTGTATGAGATATTAGAATTGGAATATTGAATTGTTTTGAGATTTCACTTACTATACTATCTTTGCCTGAACCTGAATATCCTAGAAATACAAATATTTTGATTAATTTATTCATCTACTCACTCCTTTATTTACATTATTTACCATATAATGATATAATTTAACTAAAAATATAAGGTGGTGTTTCCTATTCTATACGCATGTGGTTTCTATATATTTTTTATTATCACTATAATCCTTTTGATAATATTCATTGACAGAATGTTCTTACCTGGAACTAAATTTTTAAATTTTGGCGAATTTTTTCTAATTTCATATGGTTTATTGATATTTTTTACCATTGCATTTTATTTTTTTCTTATAATTGCTAACATAAAAACAACATTATTCTTCATACTACCTTTTCATGCGATTTCGTTTATCGCTGCCGAAATAATAATAATTACATTTTTTAAGGGTATTATTTCTTTTAATGATATAATTAAATCACGATTTCCTAACATAAAATTTATTTCTACTCCAATAAAAAATTCTTTTGATATATTTTCTGATAAAAACTTTCTTAAGGTTTCAAATATAATATCTTATTTTTTTAGTATGATAATTGTATTATTTATTATACCTTTATTTATATTAGAACCACTTAACAACAATATAGCAATCGAACTTGCAAAATCTGAGATAAATTTGTACCAGCAGTTTTTTGTCTTTGCTAGTATTCCAATATTATCTTCTATGTTAAAAAAATAATTTTCTCAAACCATTATTAGTTAAATTAATAATGGTTTTATTAAAATTCACATTTTATTGTGATTTAGTATTTCTGAACCCCTTATTTTCCTTAGGTTTACAACTCTTCTCATAATGAGAGCATAGAGTTTTACAAAAGAACTGATTACTTTTGTCATCATTCTTGCACCAATCACTCTTATCGTTGAAATCTAGCTGTTTTATTTGATTAACTGTATCAACAACAAAGTTAATTAACTGTTGTTCCAGCTCTTTAGTATATCTAATTTTAACTATAGCTCTTTCATAATTATTTATATTTTCAATCTTATTTCTTTCAATTAAAGTTCCTTTTTTATTTTTCATATACTTACACATATCGAATGCTACATATTCAATTATTTTATCTGGATATTTTTTTTTAAGATATATTGCGTATAAGATAAGCTGCATAGCTTTTTTAGATAAGTCTTTCTTAGAAAACTTGCTACTTGATTTGTAATCTATGACATAGATTTTATTATTTATTATGTAATATAAATCTATATAACCCCTTATTGTAACACCTTGAATATCAAACTCAAAATATTCTTCTATGTAGTATTTATCACACTCAATTGGAGTGAAGTTCTCTAGGTAATGCATAATACATTCTAAATAATTAATTCTTGAATTTGATGTAGGAAAGTCGTAATCCATTATATTTGCATATTCTATAACTTCATTATACTTTTGAATAGCTTCTTGATTTGTTATTTTTCTTTGTTGTAATTGTTCCAGTAAACTATGTAATTCATTACCATAATAACCATAGCAATTTTGTTCTCGATTTAAATTTTTAATATATGTAAGATAGTACTGAAATGGACATATGTGAAATGCATTTAATTTACTAAAGCTATATAATTCTTTTTCCATTAATCCACCTCATTTTCTATTTCCTTCACAGTATCATTCAATCTCTCTATAAGTTTTTCTATCATATCAAATCCAGCTAACATCATAGAGAAGAATATTCCTATAGAAGTTATAATGTCTAATATATATTCAGTTATGCAAGAGGGGCTAGAATAAAAGCCTATACCTGTATTCCTTCCAAAATATAAACTGTACCCTAAGTTAAAAATCAAGAAAAATATCATTAAATACAATGCTCTATACTTACTATTAATTATCTTTTTCATTTTCATCACTCACCTTTTTTATATCTATTAAATCCCATGCATAGATTGTTTTTTCTGTTGCACTATATTTTTCACTTGTATCTAGTTGGATAAATTGCTCATCTACATTTTTTAATCTTCCCTTACAAAATTGTTCTTTTATATCTTCCATAGTTTTATATTTTACATTTATAATGTCTCCTGTATGTAATACGTCTCCATTTTGTAATAACACTTCTTGTCTGACTTCTTGTATCATATATCCACCTCCTATTATGCTAACGCAAGTAATTTACCTCTTAATTTATTTTCTAACCATTTCATTCCTTTACCAGTTATCCTAGGAGTTATAACTAATTTGTTTCCAGTTTCATTTAATTCTACCAATAAATAATCTCTATCTATATATGTTTGATAAAGCTCATTATTTGATTGAAGTATTTTTAAATTTCTTAGATTTTCCATTAATTTATTTCTACCATATGGAAGTTTCAACAATTTAGAAGCTTGTGATATGCTATAGATTTTTCTTCCATCTGTCCTAATCCTATTTGCAAATTGAACATCTGTTTTTTGTTCTTCTATTGTTTCTATAAGAGGTGCAGTTACAACTTCTTCAAAAGTTTTTATTGCTATTGCTTGCTCTATATCCGACTTAGAATTAACTATATCTAATATTCCTTTATCTCTTGCTGATAGCTCTAACTTTTGTCCTTTTATAATTCTTTCCATTTCTTCAAATCGTTCCATGTATTTAGCAGTAAACAATACCCCTTTTTCTCCAGTTGTTTTATGTGCAAGGAATTCACAACCTTTTTTAGATACTAAATATTCTTTATAAAATTTTCCCCTATTCTCATATTCACCCTCCAACCAATATATTTCATTCGGAATTTTTTCCGAATCAAAAACTATATTTATTTTTTCTATCTTTCTTATTAAATCTCTATGCCCATCTTTAGATGTCATTCCCATCATCTTAGCAACTTCTAAGCTACTTATTCTAACTATTTTATCTACTACCTGTCTTGCAACCTCACTCATTTAACCACTCCTTCAAATTGTATTATATTTATTCTATTTTTTAATAATTGTTCAAACACTTTCTTCCCTTTGTCACTAGGACTATCTTTGTACTCTAACAAATTATCTTTATCCCAAATTACACTTATGTTTACTATTTCTCTAATATCTTGAACTAGTTTACATATTTTATTTTTCCATGCAACATATTCTTCATCAGCTTTAACTTTAAATTGCCTATCAAAAGCTATAATTAGCTCTTCAATACCTAAATCTATCAATATTTTCTTTTGCTCTCTACTAAAATTGCTTCCACATATAGCTACAGAAGGATTATTTTTATACATAGTAGCCATTTGTAAGACTGATTTTTCACCTTCAAATACTATTACTTTTTTGCATTTCTTTATGGCTTGTTTATTGATATTTAATCCATATAAATTAAGACTAAGTCTATGATTATAACACCTATTGTCATACCATAATGGAATATATTTGCCAAAACTTTTAGCTTTATCTTCATCTAAGTTTCTCACTCTAATACCAACAGGTCTATCTTTGTCATGCCAACAGAAATGTGGAATCACTATTTGATTTTCATATGGATTATAATGTACTTGATATGTTTTAAGAGCTTTAAAAGAGATGTTTTCCTTTTCCCACTCTTTAATTGGAACTTGCTGAAAAGTTTTATATACATATGGCTTTTTAGGGGTAGGAAGTAATTCTATTTGTATATCTTTAATATCATCTTGTTTTAATTTTTTCTTTATTCTAAATCCTTTTCTTAGCATTGGTTGATTTGAAATACCAAAGAAATCTTTTATTTCATTAACAGCATCTTTAAATTCATATTTATTTATATGTATTAATAAATCTATTAAACTCCCTATGTGACCACAAGAACTATAGCAATGAAATGTTTTGCTTTCTGTATAATAAAATAATTTATATGAATCTCCATTATGACATAAACAAGTATTAAATATTAACTGTCTATCATTGCTTTTAGGAGACAAGTCCGAACCTAAATAGTCCATAAAATTTATCACCTGTTGATTAGTTAAATCCTTTATTTCCATAGTCATCACCTAGTATGACAATTGTCCTCTATAGACCTTTTCACACCTTCCTATCTCTTCAAATCTACCAGTCTTACCATAAAATCTTAACAAGATTACATCTCCATCCTGACCTCTTCTTGACTTATTTAAAAATAATAACCTGTATTCTTTTTGTAAATCTTTTGCATCAAACGAAATGTACTCTCTTTCAGTAGTCTTTTTTAATTTATTATATTTTAATTTATATGGCTTTAGGAAGAATTTCTTATTAGTCGAATCTAATTCTAAATCATTTACTACTTTCCTCATTAACATTAATAAGCCACACACATTCTTAACAGCTTTAGCTTCTGACAAGTCTGAAGCCGATAAATATGAACTTTTATTTTCTTGAGCTGTAACTAATTGCATAGATAGTAGTGTTATTACATTATATTTATTCCCAAAATTATCTAGTAGCTTAGAGTTCTCAATTAGTCTTCCTGTATAATTTGCATCTGATGAATTCTCTGATTTGAATGTATCAACTGCTATAGCAGTAAATCCTTCATGTGCCACAAGCTCTTTGCTCTTTCTTAATATCTCAGATATTTCAAACTCTTCCATATATATAAATTTTAAACTTTCTTCAAAACCTCTATTTTTCAAGAACATTTCTATCTTTTCCATAAGCTCTTCTTCAAATTCTGTGAAATCGCCATTATCAATTTTATTTCTATCTAAGTCATGATAATTGAATATGTTGTATGCTATAAATGAAACTAACATACTCTTAAAATATTGAGACTTTTGTTCATTAGCGAATATAACTACTTTTTCATCTTGGTATATCATAGCTAATATATAATTAAAAAATAATAATGTAGTTTTACCTATTCCTGAGAATCCAGATATTATATTTATTCCTCCACCCTTACCAAGTCCATTAGTTCTATTTGATAATACTGGTAGACCATATATATATTTAGATTCTTCACTATCACTTAATCCTGTTTCTTTTTCATTATATTCAAAAATGATATTATAAGGTGTTCCTGCTTCAGTTTTTTGTTTTAATTTTTCTCTATCTTCTTTGGTAAGTAAAAGATTTTCTACCTTCATATTATTCTTTATAGAATTTACACTACATGAAGATATTAACCCTTCATAAAACTCTTCAACTTCTCTACAACTTATAGATTGGAATAACTCAAATGGAATAAATTTCTCTCCTTTATGTTCCATTTCTTTTATTATATTAAAACCTTTTTCATCTAAGGCAATTAATAGATTATTTTTCGCCAAGTCATCAATATATGCTGATATATTAGTTTCTTTTCCATATTCCATAGCAGATGATAAGCTATTCCAACCACCATATTTTTCATATTCAGATTTAAGTTTATTTGAAGATACAAATTTAGCTACGCTTGTTTCATCAAGTTCACTATGGGTTTTAGACATTGTTCTTCCTAATGAAAAAAAGAATTTTACTTTATCTATTATGAAGTCACTTTCACTAATCTTATATTCACTAAAAAGAGTTAATGATTTTAGCATTGTTCCTAAAACTAAAGTCTCTATAATACCTCTATCCTTTGTTATTTTTTCATATACACTCATTAATTCACCTCTTTAATTTTTTCAAATAAGCTTTGCCTTTTATTAGAAAGTACCTTTTTAGGAGCAATTGCTTCATAATATTCTTCATTTTCTTCTACTTCTTTGTACATCTTTTCGTTTTCTTTTTCATCTTTTATTTGTTTATTTCTAATTGTTATATCTCTAATACTCCCTTTTAATATAGTAAATACATAGCATAATTTAGGATATTCTTCTTCTATATCTTTTCTGTAGTTAAGTAATTCTATAATTTCATCTTTTTTCTCAAGTACACAGTCATATAATTCTTCTCTTGTATAACCACTTTTTATTATCTCTTGTAACATCTTATTTTTTTGATTACTTATAACTTTATATCCCATAATATAATCTATACCAAGTTGACATTGTTTCCAGAAATATATGTCCTGCTGCTCTTTTCTATATTCATGTTCATTACAATAATATATATTTCGTTTTTTTCCTCCAGATGTAATATGTTCTACTTTATAAGCATCTTTTGTATTTAATTTTTTCTTACAAACCTTACACTTACAATTCAAATTTTCCCCTCCTTATGCTATGTATTTATTGCTACCCCATTAAGAGGTAGCATTTTTTTACTTACACTCTACTTTTCTTAACAGTTGAATTTTCTTCCTCTGATTTGCCTTTTGATTTGTTTGTTAAAGAGTTGCCATCATCATCTTCTTCGAATGATAATGCTAATACTGATTGAACTGCATATCTTCTTAAGTAAGTTTCTAATGCTCCTCTAGCTTGTATATCATTAGTCTTGGCTGGTTTAAATGGTGCAGAATTTGACTCTATGTATTCACCTGATGAATGTTTAAGTTTGGTTTTTATATATACTTTATCATTACCTGCATCTTCTGCTGATTGCATTAGTATTAAATCATGTTTTGCTAGTAATGGATTTACTGCTTTAAGAATTGTATCAAGATTTGCATATTTAGACCTAAAAAATGGATTTGTATTGTCTTTCGGAATTGACTCTATATCTAAATGGAATGCTATTAATGCTTTTGTTATCTCAATTTGACTATCACTTTCTTTTAATCCTTCTATCCTATCTGAATATAAATTCGATATATTCTTTTTATTTTCTTCATTTACTTTTCTCTTAAAATCATAATTCATTATTTCTTCTTTATTCATACACACATCTCCCTTTTTAATAGTTTATTTAATTTATAATTTAGAATGGTACATCATCATCGCTTATTTCAATTGTCTTGCCATTTTTATCAATATCTCTTTGTTTTTCTTTCTCATCTTTTTCTTTTATTTTTTCTTTCATTGCTTCTATATTTTTATCTGTAAAAGGATAATTTTTATCACTAAATATTTCATCTCCATCTTTCAAAGGCTCATCTCCACCTTCTATTTCCAAAAATGTAAAAGCACTTTTTTTAATTCTTGAACCAAATCCTGCTGATTTACTAGTAATCATAGATTTCACTGTGCCTTCAAGAAGGCCAACATCTCCTATTTTATATAAACCTTTAAATCCTTCTATCATATCTTCATTATGTATTCTAAATGTCATATTACAACCTTGCTTACCATATTTATTAATTAATCCCTTAACCTCCAAATACTTGCCTAAGTCATCTTCTTTTTCTTCTATATTTTCAATTAATACATATGTTCTCCAAACTTGACTTGCTTTTATTGGTTTTACTGCTTCGCCCTTGTCATTAATTGGATTACCTTTGTCATCATATTTTTCTCTATTGCAAAAAGTCCCTGATATCTGGAATCGCTCTTTCTTTTCACCGTCTTTATAGTATAAGTTATTTTCTAACGAACAAACACATCTAACAATATCTCCTTTTCCATCTTCTGCTCTAGTTTTTATTTCATTAGCTATTGTTTCTATTCCTAAAAACATTTGATTTGGTGAGCCATCTGACTTAAACATTGATGTAAAGTAATCTACATTTACTGATTCATTTGGTGCTGTTTCAATTTTTAAGGTAAATCTTATAGCTTCTTGGCTAGTTCCTTGGTTTATTCTAGCTATATTTAAAATGTCTAAAACTTCTCCCGATACAAATACTTGATTATAATTTACTCTTTTTTCTGCCATTCATATTCTCCTTTATATTTAAATTTTAATTACTAACAATTAGATTTAATCTGATTTAATATCTTGAATTATTCTATGATAAGTTGTTTTGAATATGGAAGTGTTTCTATCCACTTACAGAATGTATCTTGCCATTCTTCCTTTAAACGATGTGATTTTCTTTGATGATACATATTTCTTAATTCTGCATAATTTGTATTTAATGTTCTCTCTTGTAAATAACCTTCTGGTAGCAATCTTTTAGGTCTTACAAGTTCTGTTCCATCTCCATTACCTTCAAAATGTGTTTTTGCTAAATTATTTATTTTTTTTATTGATAATTCTATGAATTCCTTATCTCTTTCATCAAAGATAAAGTTACTTAATGTGAGTTCTTTATTTTTATCAAACAGTTTATGCATTGTTGAACAACTATTTTTTGTTCCAAATTTATATGTATCTGCTTCACTCCACCAGTATCTAGGCATCGTTACATCGACCCACACTTGTATTTGTCTCAGAAACTTAGCATGTTCTGAACCTGCCATTATCAAATGTCTTGCTAAATTCATGTCTTTTTTTCCAATATGAAAATTTTCATATCTCATATATAATTTAAATAATAAGTGTTATCACTTATATTCCAGCTGTTCATAGGATTTCTCATACCTTTTATTGAAGAGTAAAATCCACTTACACATGTGTTTTCAAATTTCATTTTTTTATTCAATTCATCAACTCCTAACCTTCTACAACAATATAACCTTCTTTGTAATGTCTTCCCATATTGTTCACCCTTTTATAATACTTATAATCACTCTCCCCTTTTATTCTTGGTACAAATACATCTATAGCATTAGAATTACCAAAATATTTATTAGAACCTCTATCTTTAACCACCTTTAAATTTCCATCAACTAATATTTTAGTTCCAAACTTAAGATGATTATTAGCTACAAATCCATATCTTAATTTTTCTCCTGTTGCTGTAACAGCTCCATATTTACTATTCTCACAATTTAAAGAAGTGTAATAACTTACTTTCCATGTCATAGGAATTAGTTTTTCTATTTTTATTTCTAATTCTTTTTCTAAATTAATTCTTTTAATTTCTAGTTTATATTCTTTAGTATTTTTATATTGCTCCCATTCTTTTTTATACATTAAATTAATATTCCTTGCTGTATCTGCCATAAGTTCTTTATTTATATTATTATTAACAACATCTTCTGTATTAGCAAATACATGTATTGTACTCCCAACTATTAAAGCTCCTGTTACTAATATGTTTTTCCACCTCATATATACCTCTTTTCTTTAAATTCACTTAAAATTTTAATAACTCTATTTCTATTTGTCCATCTAAAACATGATGAAGACTTATAATATCACTTTCTACTTTATTTCCGCTGATATAGGCCACATCTATTTGAAATGGTGTTATACTAGATATTAATGCGTTGTGTTTACTACTTCCTCTGTAACCATAACTTATTGCACTTCCAGTGAAAAATGTATTTAAATCAAATACAGGTCTATTTATTATCCCTTCCATAAATACCTCCAATTATATTAAAATGATAATTTTAAATACTTATTTATTCTGCAAGAGCATCATCTAATTCTTTACTAGATGGTTCTTTCCCTTCTCCATTCCATTCAAATGCATCCTCTAAATATGCATTTGGATTATAACAACAATAATCACAATCTCTATTTTTATTCTCACATATTTCTTTAAGTTTGCAACTCATTTTTAGTCCTCCTAAATTTACTTATTATTTATTTCGTCTAATAATAAATTTAATTTATGTTCTGCTTTTCTAACTTCAATTCTTGCCAGACATAACTTAATACCTTTATTGAATTCAAACTCATCTGAATCATGACAAGTAGCTGATGCTTTAAAATCTCCAATTCTAACTTCTACTTTCTTTCCATTTGTTCTATACTTACAAGTCTTATTTGTTCCAAGTACAGTCTCAGTTTTCCATTCACTCCAAATATGTTCTTTTTTCTTAATATCTATCACAACTTCAAAATACTTTTCAAATTCACTATAATTCATGAACCCCATTCCATAATCTGTTTTAAAATGTATATTTCCGTTATTTTCTACTGATGTAATTACAAATATATCTCCTATTTCTAACATTCTAAAGCCTTGTATTTCTTTCATTAGTTTTATTTTAGTTCCTTCTATTAACATACTTTCTTCATCCTTTCTATTCTATTATTATATTTATCAATTGCTTCTTGCTCTCTTTCATTGACATCTCTATTATATTTACCTTTAGCCTGTACTATTTTGTCATCTCTAACTTCAATTGTTACTAAGCTCTTACTTAGATTATCCTTTTTTCTCATAAATAATATATGACACTTTCCATCTATAACATTTTGGATATAACTACTTACACAATTATTTTGTTGCACTGCTTCATCTTTAATTTCACTTGTGCTTTTTGGATATATGAATTTATAATCTTGATAGGAATATTCTAATGTTTTGTCTATTCTTTTATTGAATATTTCTTCTTCAAATTCAGTTTTAAGACGATTATAATTTCGAGTTGCTATTTTATGAGTTGTTAAGAAATGTCTTGGATATTTTTCATATTTATCACTTATTGCACTCATCATAACAACATAGTCATATAATTCATTTAGAGTACTTTCAAGTCCATTCAATGCTTCATATGTCATTAGATTATCTATATAATTTATAAGTGATTGAGGTTTATATTTATATGTATCTATTAATCTATCAAATATCATTCTATCATAACCAGAATTAAGAATTGAAATTAAATTATTTTTTCTTATTGAATTAAATTCTAAGTTTAATAAGTTATTATACAAATTAGGATTTTTATTATACCCTTGTATCAGTCTGTCACTCAAAGTAATACCATGACTTCTACAGATAGAAATAAGACCTTTGGGTATATTCTTAATATCACAACATATAGGATAAATT
The DNA here is from genome assembly GCF_020657735.1 of Clostridioides sp. ZZV15-6383. Taxonomy (NCBI): domain Bacteria; kingdom Bacillati; phylum Bacillota; class Clostridia; order Peptostreptococcales; family Peptostreptococcaceae; genus Clostridioides; species Clostridioides sp. ZZV15-6383. Next base: position 18,776 of record NZ_JAGWCV010000005.1, read on the forward strand.
ACTTTTTTTAATCCTGCTGAAAATAATTGTTCGTATTCAGAATAATTATTTATTTCATTTAAAAAACTTCCTATATTTCTTATTCTTTCAACCCTCCTTCCCCAATATCTTCTATCCTTGCTTCTATTAACTCTTCCATCCACAAAACTTAAAAAACGCTTATAATTTTCGTCTTCAAAAGAATTTATTACCTCATGTAAGTCATATCCTCTAAGTTGTGTACATACATCTTTTACAATCCTTCCAGATTTACCAATACATTCTCCTGTTGCTAAATTATACTTTACATTCTTCCCATCTTCAAATTCAAACACTAAAAATTGTTTGTTTTTATAAGCTTTCAAATATTAATCACTACCTCCTTTTTACCTTCTATGTTCTTGATATATTCATAGTATATCATATACCTTCTATGTTCTCAATAGTTTTTTTAAATATTTTTAGAATTTATATATTTTTCTTTTAATCCTTTATTATTTCTTATATATACAATATCGCTTATATGTTTTATATATTGTATATCATCAGATATTCTCATCAAACTTGTAAGAAAATACATAGAATGACTTTTAGGAATTCTTCTCTTAAGAACTAAATCTATAGCTTTTTTAGCAGCATTATAGCTTTTTAAGTGAGTGTGGCCTTCTTTAAACTCCTTATTTGTATTATAAACTATATATCCAGATTTTGATTTGATAATAATGTATTCTTTTTTCTCATAAATTTTATTTACACTCATTATATATCCTCTATTTTTTGAAGAACCATTTCTAATTCACTTGGTTTTTCACCTAATATTTCTTTTTTTTTACAAGTTGCTACAACTTCTTTTCTTACACTTTCCCACTCATTAAGAATTTCTTCATACTCTTCATTTTCTTGTTTTAAAAAAGCATTTTCCTCTTTTAATTCATCGACCTTCATACTTAGTTCTTTTTTTTCTTCCAATAAGTTATAATATCTTTGTTCATCTATAAGTATTGAAATCACTACCTTTCACGAACTTCGTATGTGCCATTTTAAGAAATCAATGTATAAACACAAGTAGTCTCTTATGTAAAGTCTTAGAAACGCATATACGAGGTCATATTTTTAATTTTCTATTTTCCAATATTCTTGTATCCACCATTCTGTTTCTGTATTGCTCCTAATCCATTTTCCATCTACCTTTTTACTTTTAGATTTTTCTTTAATTGATTTTAAATAAACTAAATCATAAACATCAATTTTATTATCCTCAAAAATAGTTTTACTTACTTTGAAAATCTTTATATTCCCTGAACTTAGATTATACAATGTGACTTTATGTGAATATTTAACATCTATATCTATTACTAAACAATGTCTTGGATTTGAATTACTATCTTTTATGTTGCATGAACCAACAAACTCAAAATAGGTTTGTATTTTTTCATTGATTGATATATCAGTATTTTCGATTTGACTTTCAAGATAAGAACATAATTCTTTTGTATCAACTTCTTTAAATATTTTTTCTGTTTCTTTATTAGAATATTTTCTCATGGTATTTATATTGCATGGTAAATTATCTTTTTTAAATTGTTTTTTACTATAGATTAAGTTATAAATATCATAAATCTTTAAAAGTTTTTTGGATTTTCCAAACTCCTCAAAGAAATCTAGTTTAATTAGTATAGATAATTGTTTAGAGTTTATATACCCTTTCAAGTCTATCAATAGCTCTAAGAATGAATTGTATTTATTATCTTTAAGAGAATATAGATACTCTCCTATATCAGAATTTAAAAATTTAATAGATTCAATTCCCTTGTAAATACTATTTGCATCTCTATTAAAGAAGTATTCAGATTTTGAAAATCTAAATTTAGGATTTTCTAATTTAATACTAAAATACTCTACTTCATCTGTTAATTTTCTTGTTCTCTCTGTATCTTCATTATATAAATTGAATGCTACAGTATAATATTCTAATGGATAATGTGACTTAAGATATGCACAATATAAACTATCATATGCGTATGAAAGGCTATGTGAAGCATTAAAGGAATATGAGGCAGCATCATTTACAACTTGCCATGTATCTTCAAAATTATTTTCAGTTCCGACTTTTTTAATCCAGTTATTTTTTAGTTTGATATGCAATTCTTTCAACTCTTTTTCCTTAAATCTCTTTTTTTTAATCTTATTTATAATATCATAACTCTCAGATTCCTCTATTCCTAACCATATTAAATATTTCATTATTGATTCTTGATACATAAGATAATGATAACTATCTTCTAATAATATATCTAGTTCTTTAACGTTAGTTGTATATGACTTTCTGTTAATAAAATTGTCTAATAAAGATGCAAATCCGGGTCTGATACTAGCTACAAATGCACTTGTTTCCGCCACACTAGATATTCTGTATTTAGATGCCAGGTTTGTAGCATAGTCTGAATCTACCTGATTTATAGTGCAAGTTAATTTATCCTTATATATGCCATAGGTTTTAGCATCTAATAAGATGTTTAGTTCTTCAATTGTAGGAATACTAATATTTGCTAATTCACAAGTTTTTCTTATTAATGACCATACTTTCACTGTTAAATAATCATTTTTTAAATATTTATACTTATCACAATAATATCCATCTATATTACAACATACCCCATCCTTAGTTTTTAATAATCCTACTTCTTCATCAATTGGTTTGTCATATATAAGCATAGAGCATGGGGAGAAAGAAACACTTTCTATTACTCCTACAAATACCTTTGATTCCTTTATTATATCCTTCCAAAAAACATCATTTGTATATTTATCTAAGTTTTTAGCTACTTCGTCATACTCAGATAGTTTCATATCATTTGCTTTACACCATAGCCTAAATGCTGAAGTATCTTGTAATGGCTTATAACTTATCATCCATGCACAATTTTCTTCTCCTAATAAATCTCTAGTTGCTTGTATAAATGGTTCAGCATCTTCAGCATTTAAATCTATATCTGGCAAAGATTTTGCTGATAGTATTCTTTCAACACTCATAAATCTAGTAGGGAATAATGGTACCGGAGCATTTAATCTATCTATTTCAGTAAGCCCTAAAAGATTAGTTATTATAAATGAAGGTGCTGAACCTCTCCCTGTTTTAGTAAGAAGACCATTATATTCTTGTTTTGCTCTTTGAACTATTTTATAATCTATAATAAAGTAATCCTCCATATGAGTTTTCTCTATAATATCAAATTCATACCTTATAGCATCTAAGTATTCATTCCATCTATTTTTAGGTATATTTTTTCTTTTCTCTAACCATTCTTTATTTAATATTTCTTTCAGTTCTTTATTTGGATTTTTAGATATTGATGGTAATTTTATATCATCATTTATTAAGGTGATTTCTTCACACTCATCAAATATTAGAGTATTTTTTAATGCTCTTTCAACTTCTTGCTTTGTTAATACATTTTGTTTTTCATATCTTTTAAATATATCCTCTGAATTTGGATAATCTAAAATAAAACCGTCTTCTTCAGGATAATTTATACCTTTAGCTTTAAGAAATTTAGTTCTATATTTTGATTCTTCTGGATAAATATAATGACTGTCATTGGCATGTATTATATCTATATTATATTTGTTACTTAATTCTAAAACATCCTTATTGTGCAAAGCTTGAGTTTTATGAGGATGAGATTGTACTTCAAGAAAGAAATTATTTTTAAAATAATTCTTTAGTTTTAGTATTAATTCTTCTCTATTCTCAAGTTTTAATATTCCAGCTACACATGCAGTAGTAATAACTACATCCCCTGGTTTAAATATCTCAAATAATATTTTTTCATCTATTCTTGGTTTATAGTAATATCCATTTTTATTAGCTAAACTTAAAGCTTTATTTATTTGCTTGTAACCATCATTATTTTTAGCGATTACTATTAAATGATAATTTCCTCTATCTTTCTCATTTATATCATTTACATAGTAAAATTCTGCTCCAATAATCATTTTTAATTTATATTCATCACATAAAGTTTTTGCCTCATATACATTTCCTTGATATCCATGTTCTGTCGTAAAATATGTATTTTGACCTAGTTTTATTGCTCTATCTATATATTGTTGTGGTTTAGTAATTACATCTAACGACCTTATATTTGAATAAGTTTTATGACTATGATAATTATTATATCTCAACTCATCACCTCAACTTAAAAAACAAATTTTAATTATTAATATTCTTTTCAAATAATTCTATTTTTAAAAAGTCATTACATTTTATAACATCCATGCCATTAAACTTAGTAATATATCCTCTTGTTTTATCCTCTATATATTGGATATTAAGAAGGCTATAGTAACCTTCCCACAAAATAAGAGAATTAGGATATCTTCCTGTTCTGGCAGCATACTCACATCTTCTTCTATTTATTTCCATCTCTAATAAACATATATCTATCTTAATATCCATATATGATTAGCCCCCTTTAAAACTGACATTTTAATGTCTCTTAGACTTTTTCCTCTCATTAAACCTTCTATCCATCTTGAAATTTTCAACTTCATAATATAAAACCTTTATTCTTCTCTGCTGCTCTTTAAGAAATTTAGTAGTAAATTCTTTTTTGGTCATAACAATCACCCTCTAAATATTATTTTTTATTTCAAGTAAGTAATCAATTACAATTTTTTCTGGAAATATCTTTGCATTTACTACATCTTTTGATTGTATTAATATACAAGACAAAGAAAGTATTGTAATACACAAACCAGAAACTATAAACCCGTTATCATATTTCCAATCCATATAAATCAATAAAATACCAAGAATTACTCCAATTACACATATAATTATCCAAAACACACTTGTAGCTATCTCATAATTAATATATTTAGTAGTTAATGTTTGTAAATATGGAATTACATTAGTATTAGACCAGTCTATAGTCATCCCAACTTTATCACTTAAATTATCTAAAATTTTTATAATCTGTTCACTAAATTCCATTTAGCTCACTCCCAAAGAGGGAATAATCCCTCTCAATTTAATTACATTTACTCCACCCACAATCAGGACAAGTCATGCATCCTTCTATCATTTGAATCTCTAGCCCACAATCAGGACATTTTGGTTTAAATTCTTTAGATTCTTCTATTTTTTCTCCTTGTTTTTCTTTAAGAAAATCTTTTACAGCATTTAAAATAGTAATACCACAATGATTTCCTCTGTCTAATACATTTCCTTTTGCTCTACTTGTAGCAAAACTAGGACAAGTATTAACGCCCCTTAAAGCTTTTTCTATATTATCTAAAGTTCCTCCAAGTCTAAGCATTCCAGACATTGCGATTGTTGCAGTCACAAGAAGTTTTTCACACCCACCTGAACCAGCCTTTGTCACATATAACTCTTGTATATCTTCTTCTGTCTCGGAATAAGATATAAATAAAATTAATTTGCCACATCCAACATATAGCTCTTTCTTATACAAAACAGCATCATTTGATACAGGTTTCCAGTCTCCTCTCTTAAGCTCTTGTGTGTTATTTATAGTATTAGTTGTAAGAATCCCTTCACGTTTACAACCAGCTCTATATATTGTCAATCCTTTTAATCCATTAACCCATGCTAATGAATACAATTCTTCAACCTGTTCAATTGTTGCTTCATATGGTAAATTTACAGTAGATGAGATACTTGCATCTATATGTTTCTGAAATGCTGACTGCATTAAAATACGTTCTTTTGGAGTTAGCATTGTTGCTGTTACAAAGTAATCAGGAAGTGTGTTTTCATCTTCAATGTTGTTTTCTCTCATATATTTTTTAACTATAGGTGTGTAAACTTTATAGTATTTTTCTTTATCATGTAAACTTTCAGTTTTTCTAGTATAAGAAAAGGCGAAAATTGGTTCTATTCCTCCAGATATTCCTAGCATAGTCGATATACTTCCAGTTGGGGCTATTGTTAAAAGTTGTGAATTTCTAAGACCATACCTTTCTATTAATTCTAGTGTTTCATGAGATGCATTTTCTTGGATAAATTCTGATTTTAAAATACATTCCTTATATTTTGGATATGTACCATATTTTTTTGATAATAAGGCTGATTGTTTTAGTGTTTCATCTGCCAGACATTTACCTATCACGTTACATAATTCAATGGCCATTTCTGAACCATATCTTACATTCATTTTTATGAGCATATCAGCTATTCCCATAACTCCAATACCTATTTGTCTGTAATCTCTAACTGTATCTCTTTGTACTTTTAATGGATGTAAAGGTAACCCTTCATCTAAAACATCATTCATTGCCTTTACTACTATTTTTATATCTTTCCTAAATTCGTTATAATTAAAACTCTTATCCTCTTTAACATATTCACTTAAATTAAATGAACCTAAAAGACAACTACCTCCATCTGGAAGCGGCTCTTCCACATTGTTATCGTAAAGGCTTTTTATCCTCTACTTCTTATAGTTTCCTATAAGGTCGGCATATATTTTCTACTCATATTAAGTAGTTGGAGGCTCGTGGTAGAATTATTGCTCTCATTTTGTCGCTCATCTACTATGCTCTACAAACAGTATTAGATATTACTGCTCTCGGTATTATCATATTATTAATGTTTTCTTTGTGAATAAGGTTTATTTTTCCAACCTCCTCTATCTTTTATTAATCCAGTATCATAAGCATGTTGAGTATTTATTGATATATTACACCATTCTAAGTTTGTATAATTATCATTTAATTTATTTCCGTCAATATGATTAACTATATCAAATTCTCTTGGATTTAAATTATCTACATAATATTGTGCAACTAATCTGCATACCCTTTTATACCTTCTAATACCAGTTTCTATATCTGTAACTCTTATTCTTTTATAACCATGTGCTATATGATAAAAACACTCTTCCATTTTTTTATTTCTAGTGTCTAATCTGAATACTTTCCCATTTCCTGTTACATAGTATTTATATCTTTCAGATACTTTAAAATCAAATGTTATATTTCTCATATGTAAAATTTCTTTATTCACTTATAAACACTAATAACTTAGACTTCACCGATACACCCCAATTTTTTACTTGAGCCGAAATTAAGCAGCACAAGGATTTACACCTGCATATTCAAATTCATCATCCTCGCTCAATAAATTATAATTATTTATTTTGTCCCAAAATAAAATTCCTGGTTCTGCATAATTCCAATTATTTTCACATAGTTTATTAAATAGTTCTTTAGCATTTATTTCTTTAACTATAATTTCACCAGTCTCTTCTTTTGTAAAAGAACAATTATACATTTGATTTGAATCTATCCCTGTAGCTTTTTGCATAAATTCATCTGTTATTCTTACAGATATATTAGCTTTAGTAATTTTATTTAAATCTGTTTTAATATTTATAAATTCTTCAATATCTGGATGATTAATATCGAGAGATATCATTAAAGCAGCTCTACGACCACTTTGACCTATTGTTTCAGCAACTAAGGAATATGTATCCATAAATGAAACTGCACCAGTTGTAGATTTAGCTGAATTATTGACTTTTGCTCCTCTAGGTCTTAACTTAGATATATCGATTCCTACCCCTCCTCCATAAGAAAAGGTTCTTGCAGTATCACTACATGTTTGGTATATATCTTCAATAGAATCACCAGTTGCTAAAACATAACAGTTTGAATAGGTTATTTTTCTTCCATCATTCTGTAATCCTCTATTAGCCAATATCCTTCCTCCAAATAAGAATTTTTTTTCTTGTATCAACCGTTTTACTTCTTTATCTCCATTAGACACTCTATTGAGCCATTCATCAAAAGTTTCATTATTATTTCTATATTTATTATTCCATATTGCATTTTGCATTTCATTCATTTCCCAACCTATCATTAAATCACTCCCTTTTATTATAAAAACATTTATTTCTATTACCTAACTATTAATAGACTATTATTTATTATTTTAATAACTGTAATTAAATTTTTATTTGTTATATCTGTTTTAGTTATTGTCAAACCTTTCGATACAGTCAAAACATCTTTATCACAATCCCTGCTAATTAAAATTTGTGTATTGTCTATACTTTTGAAAAATTGTCTGCCATCACAATTGAAACCACATTCTCTCAAATAAGAGTCTATTTCTATATTAACAATAGGTTTATAATTTTTCATACACTTATCTTTAAATACCTTTTTAACTCTTTCTTTTTCTTTGGCAATTGTGTTTTCATATAATATTTCATCTACTTTTTGAAATGCTATATCTTCTATATATTCTTCACAAGTACTTATATACCTAATGAATAGAGCTAATCTTTTTACACCATTTACAGAAACTATAAGACTATCTCCTTTTTCTAACTTTTTCATTTCAGTTCTAAATATCATTTCTTCTCCATCTACACTTGCTATTATTATTTTGTCAGTCATCTCATTACCCCCCTTTTTACCTTCTCTGTTCTTATTATATTTTTATTATATCATATAACCTCTATGTTCTCAATAGTTTTTTTGTAAAAAATACAAAATTTATTAGATAATTAAACCTGGCATTATTTTATCTACAGTCTTATATGTTATTCCTAATTTAATTAATTTTGTAGCTAAATTAAAAATAAAATCCTTTAATTCTTCATCTTTACTGGCAAATACTTGTATTGTTTTTACATCTATGTTTCTGCCAGTATTATTCTTAATTAAATAGTCAATCATATCATATATGTTTTCTAATTCATTATGACTAGTATTATTTAGATTCTTACATATTTTATTCTTAGATATTCCAGTGAGAATATTTGAATCTAGCAGAAATTGTAAACATTCAACAAACATTCTATTATTTTTATATTTTTCTAATATTCTCTCTTTTTCTTTTCTACTAGATGTAGATGCTAAACTATCAAATATTTTTTTTACTTCTAAAAGCTCTTTCATTAAAAACCTCCTTTTGTAATTTTTGTATATCTTGATTTAAATTCTTATTATATCTACTAGGTAAAATCATATAAAAATACTTTTTTAACAAATATATTTATTTTCATATTTTAAAATCCTCATATTTAAGTTAAATTTATTCTAAATCAAAATTTTTACATTCTAAAGTCTCTTTATCACCGTCTAAGCAAATAGACTTAAATTCAATTTCTCTATCTTTAGCGTTACAATATCCATCATAATTATTTACACATGCTAAAAACTCACATTTTATACAATACTCATTTATTTTCATATTAGGATGATACACAGGAGTCGCTCCAGCTATAATCTCTCCACAATATTTGCACATCCAAATTTTACAAGTATATTGTTGACTTCTTGTTGTGATTAATTGACAATCTTTTACTCTTGAAAACTTGTGTCTAAATATACACCTTAGACTCTTGATAATAATCACTCCTTATATATTTATTATCCTTGTTACACTTTTGTCATCATTGAAAACACTAAATTTTGTTCAATTTCGTGATTTATATTCAATAATTCTATCTATAATATCTTAAACATATTTCACTTTCCACCCATGACTGGTTACCTTATTTTCTTTAACTAAACGAAAAATATAACTCAAGCTGACATTCAAATATTCACTTGCTTCTATACCTCCCAAAAACTCTTTAACTTCTCCTGTATTAATATTGAAACATTCTATTTTTTTACTTTTTCTCCCTTGACCTTTAGAATTTAATTTATATAAATTAATTGAACATTCTTGTTCATTTCTATTTATATTATGTTTAAATACATGTACTTTACCTTCAGCATTTTCTAAAAATGACCCTGCATCTATCCAAACTTTACTCATATAATTAATCCCCCAATATCTTATTGATTTATTTATACATCTCGCCACAATTTTTACATTGATATATAATGCCTAATTTTGTATTAAGTTCATATATATCTCCTCCACATTCACATTTTTTAACACTTACAGGCTTATTTTTCATTTTGCACACCTCCTTATTGCCTTTAAATAGATGTTGTATCTAATAATCTTGGAACCTCTTTTATACACCAATCAACTGGTAATAAATCATTTTTCATTAATCTATATAACATACAATTATGTTCCTCTACATTCTCCATATATCCAAGAGGACAATTTTTACAATGCTTAGATTTCTCACAGATATATTTAATAGTATTTAAAGCAACAAAAACACTTTTGACATCTTCCTGCGTTAATTCAACCTTATTCTCCATATATACCTCCTTATAATTTTTCTTATTACATTTACAACCACATTTTTCAATCATCCTAAAAAATTTATGTACCCCAACTATATATTTGATATAATTAACTTAAGAAATTCAAATTAATTTAAAAGGTGGTAACATTATGAAACTAAACCCTGATTGTATTAGAGATTTATTATTGACTGTAGAAGAAAATACAAGTTTCTCTCAAGTCATGTATTATAACAGAAAAGAAGAAAACAACTATGACTTATTACAAAGATATAATGATGAAGAGATTTCATATCATATAAGGCAATGTAATTTATACGGTTTTTTTACCAGAATTTCTTGGACTTCAGCTCATTGTACTATTGATGATTTAACACCTTTAGGTCATGAATTCTTAGCTAATGTACGTTTAAACACAAATTGGAATAAAACTAAAGAAGTTGCTTCAAAAGTTGGTTCTACATCTATTAATGTTTTAACTGAAATTGCATCTAATGTTATAACCAATCTAATTAGTAATAATTTCTAAATTTTTCACAGATAGTTTAATAGTAAGTTCATTTTTCATTCCACTTTCAACAAATGAACTTATTATTTTACATCCAATAATATCACCTATATCATGTCCATTAATTATAACTTTTGTTATATTTCGATTTGTTTCTATTTTTACATCATGCATTTAATCACCTACTTTTTATTTTTCTTAAATTTACTCTTCCCTTGATTCTCTAGTGGTTTATATTTAGTTTCATACTTATCTAGTTTTTGATTAATTTCATTTAAAGTATTATCAAATGCTAAATATTTGTTTAACTCATATTTTACTAACCTCCTTTTAACTAAAATATTTTTTAATTCTTTAATGGTATCAATCTTATCATTTAAAGAAGTTGTATCTAAATTCATTTCTTCTATTACATGTAATACTTCTTCCTTTTTCTTATCACAAAGACTTAGTTCATCTGATATATTTTGTTTATGTTCTTTAAACAATTTTATTAAATTTTTAATATCTGAATATTTCTTTTCAAAACCATCAGCTTTAATTTCTTTCACATATAAATCTTGGTGTGCTATATATGAATGTAGTTTTATAATACATGGAACATACTTAAATTCTTCTTTAAGTTCTCTGTACTTATTTAAAGCGTCATTATATTTATCAAATCCAAATTGCGTATTTCCATATTTTAGGTCAATTTTAGTTATATAATTATAATTCATCTCAATCACCATTTTTAGTAATATTATATTTCTGTGAGAGCTTCTTGAAATTTTAAATTAAATACATACATTACTAACTTTTTGTCATCCTTATAATTTAAATATTCATTTATAGAAGCCTCATAAGCATCTTTCTTTCTATGTATATATGTATACCATCTTTGAAAGTTGAGGTAGTCTTGTTCTGTCAAGTACTCACTTGCTAAATTTAATAGACTACCTCTTTTATTCAATATTTGCTCTATCATTTCATACCTCTATTCTATAACTTGTTTATTTGATATAATTAATTCAAGAAATATTTACATATGTTCTTAATTTTTATTAAAGGTGGTGGCAACTATGTCTGATAGTTTAGCTGGTATAGACAAAGTGCATGAACTTACAATTAGGTATTTGGATGCTAATTATGATTTGAAAGGTAAAACTGTGGAAGAATATGCTTATGAGTATGAAGCTTTATACCATCAAATATATCATGCTCTAAGAGAAGCACATAGAACAGTTAGAGCTCAGTATAAATAAATTCTGAGACAGGATTGTATCTAAGTGCATCTTTACAAAATACTAATATATCAATTGGAGATGAGATGCTTTTTGCGTTTTTATTTAATGTATTAAGTATCTCTTTTGCTACATTAAGTTCTTCTAAGCTCAAATTAACATTTGTTGCTTCACTTATTAAAAATTCAATTTTAGATAAATCTACTTTCATTTTCATTCCTCCATATTCCAAATATTTATTTATCAATATACAAATTAAGTATTTCTAATTAATATACCATATTTAATCGCCATATCTTTTACAATAGATATATACCCTTCAATTAATTTCTTATCCTCTGCTATAACATCTAAAAAGTTTGTTTTATCTATTTTTGATTTGGATATACCTTCTTCTCTCATTCTTTTTCTTTTATTATTTAATCTAGTTTTTAAGTCTACTCCAAAACGATTATCCAAAAGTTCATAACTTTCATTTCTAATGAAGTTAAATTCTCCTTGTTTATTACCTATTTGCTTGATTATCTTATTTGTATCATCCCTCCAATTTTTATGACTTAATGAAATTACCTCTCTAATTCCTTGTATTTCTTCTTTTGTTTCTTTTAATACTTGTTTTAATTGATTTTGTTCAAGTTCTTGTTTTGCTACTGTATCAAATATTCTCTTAAACATTTGTAAATCTGGACTAAGCTTACTAGTATCTAAAGTTTCTTTTATTTTTTGATATTTCTTTTCTACCTCTATTAAGTACTTTCTATATTTCTTTGAATTTTCTCTAAGTTCCTTACTTGCTCTTGGACTTATTCCGGCTATCATACAAATTTCTTTTGCTATTTCTAATTTAATTATGTATTCATCTGTAGGTCTTCCACCTTGTTTAGAGGTTTTACCTTTTAAAAGGTAAAACTCATTTTGACCAGCATCTACATTTCTTAAGTTTGTTTCTATCCAGTCTGAAAATTGTTGTTTAACTCCTAATCCTTCCCAAAGTTCTCTACCATTTACAACCTTAACATCTTCATCAGTTGTATATATTTTGATAATTCCTTTTTCTTCTACTATTTTTAAATCCTCCATTAACTACCTCCATGTTAATATATAAATTTGTATCAACTATTCAATTTTCAAAGTACATTTTAAATTTTTAATTTAACTTATCTTCTTAATACTCTCTACAAATTCTATCAACCATTTTCTACCTATCTCAGTCCATTTTAATTGTGTATCATATTCACTTATTTTAAAATCTGCATATTCAGGTATTAACCATTGATAATCCTTATAAGGTTTCCAACATTTTGTTCTTCCATTTTTTTTAACTGGATATATTATCTTATTCGTATACAGCAAAACATTTAAACCTTGTGCTGTCATTCCTAAATCTTTCGCTATATCTGTTGTAGTAACTAATTTTTCAGGATTTAAAACTTTATCATGATAACTTACTTTTGGTTTCATTTCTTCATTTTCTATTTGTAATTTTTCATTCTCTTCAACTTTGACTAGAAGATGTTGTAATGCTTCTTTATATGTAGTTGGTAAATCAAATTCTTCTCTTTGAACTCTAAAGTAATTATTTATTAATTCTCTTTGAACTGTCCATGCTAAATTATCTGTTAGAGATTTTACCAACATTAGATAACCACTTTCAGTTATTAAAGTCAAACCTCGATTCGGAATTTCTAAAGTATGATTTTCGTACTTTTCAAAATCAGATTTTTTAGCTATAAAATAATCAATATTTTCTATAAAGTATTTTTTATTCTCTGAAAAATTTCTTTTAGCTGTACCTTCAGCTCTCTCATGTACAAAGTCAATTTCTTTAAATGTAACTACTCTTTTACCTTTGAATTCCTTTGCTTGTAATTTTTTATCATTTACTAAAATTAGATTGCTCATTTAATTTCCTCCTTTAAACATTTTGTTTTTGAAAATTACACCTCTCTCTGTCTTCAATATTTTTCATAAACTTAAGTATTTTTTTAATTATATCACCCAATTTAACTTTATTTGTAAATTACAAATAAAGTTAAACTCAATAGTTTCATACTTCATTTGTAAAAATGTGCAATTATAAACCTTTTTATTTATGATTGTATTTATTTGAATATTCAGTTTTTAATGTGCTTTGTAAGAGTTAATTTAACTTACCTTTTTAATACTCTCTACAAATTCTATCAGCCATTTCCTACCTATTTCAGTCCATTTAAGCTGTGTATCATGTTCTGTTATTTTAAAGTCAGCGTATTCTGGTACTAACCACAAATAATCACTATATGGTTTCCAACACTTTATTCGACCATTTATTCTTTCTGGATATATAATTCTATTTAAATGTAGTAATTTATTCAATGCTTGAGCTGTCATGCCTAAATCTTTAGCAATATCTGTTGTAGTAACTAATTTTTCAGGATTTAATACTTTGTCATGATATTCTACTTTAGGTTGCTGAACTTGAATTGTTTCTTTAAGTAATAATCTTTCTTTTTCTTCTTCTATCCATCTTTTAGCTCTTTCAATAGAATCTTGTATCATATAACTATCTATGAGTTGTTCTCTCATATTGAAGTATTCATCCATTATTTTATCGTGTATCTCCCAAGCTAAATCAGTATCCATTATCTTAATTAATTTTGAATATCCTCTTTCAGATAAAAGATAAATATTATCAGCTTTTGATATTTGCATATTACTATAACCAAGTGCTTTCAAGGTTTGCAAATTGTCGCTTGTCTCATAAGCAACTTTTAAATCAATATAATCAACTTCTTTTTTAAATCTAGCTATATTACTATTTATTCTAGCTCTTACATTCTTGGTTTCCATATTATGCATCTCAGCTATAGTTTTATCTGACATACATTTTTTATCTTCTCCAAACCCACCTTCAATAACTGGTATTTCTAAATTCATGAATTTCTGTTGACCTCTAACTTTGATATCTTTCATTTTCAATCACTCCTCCTATTCTATTTTTTCTATTAGAGATAATTTCTAAAGATAATTCATATACAATATTTTGATTTTTATTTGTTATATTTTTAAATGAATATATCATTTTTATTAATTCTTTATACCTTTTATTTTTCATGAACTCACCCTCCTTTATTAATTTCAAACATTTTTATTTTATCGTTATAAATACATTGTATATTTTTAATTATACTTTGTCAATATTATTTTGTACTTTGTTTCATATTTAAGCCATTTTTATTGACTTTGTCAATATAGAACTGTATAATTTAATTATTGGAGGTGATGACTTGAACACAATGATATGTAATTTAAAAAAACTAAGAAAAGAATTAGGTTTATCTCAGAAAGAATTTGGTGATAAATTAAAATTAACATCCGCATCTATTTCAAAATTAGAAAATGGAGAAAGAAATATTACTGAGCGTCATATATCTCAAATATGTGAAGTTTTTAATGTAAATGAAGATTGGTTGCGAAATGGAAATGGAGAAATGTTTAAAAATATAGATGATATTGAATTAGCAGCAATGATGGGTAAGACATTTTCAAGCAATGATGAATTTTTAAAAAAAGTATTCTTAACATTTGCTGAACTTACTGATGACGAAAGAGAAGTTATACAGAAAGTAATTGATAAACTTAGCAAATAGCCCAATAAGGGCTATTTTAATTTGGATACAAAGCTTTTAATTATGAGTAAATAAGATAAATCCATTTTTTCTAGCATTTTAAGTATTTCTTTTGTGACTTGTTTTTTCATTATTACAGAACCCCCATATATGCATTATGAATTAAGTAAGATAATCTAACATCTTTTAATAAACATCCTCTCATTCTATACTTTAGCAGAACATTCGTTCTTTTTAGGAACAAAAAATTTTATCTCAGATAGCTTAAAGTCATTTATAATTAACAATCTTCTACTCTATAACAGTAGATTTCTATGATTAAATAATAAGATTTTTTTAACAGAAATTCAACACTAAAATCACAATTAATGTCAAAATGTTCAAAAATATTAATATTTTTCCTATTTTCCTACTAATAATATTATATCTTGTACACATACTTTTATCAAGAACATATATTCGATTATCAAAATTTTTCTTTAATTTACCATATTATTTCCCTAAAAAAATTTGCTAATTTCTCTTTAAGTTTTTTGGTCTTTTTAGGAGCCACTTTAATTTTTATTTTCTCGCTCGTTAAATAAACAAAATTATAATTGAAATTAGTTACCTCAAGTAAATTTATAAGATAGCTCTTATGGCATCTAAAAAATATATCCTCTTTTAACTTTTCTTCAAATATATCCATTTTATCATTTATTATATGTTCTTCATTTTTAGTAACAACTCTTAATTTTCTATTCACTATTTCAACAAATAAAATATTATGTTCCTCTATTTTTATTATTTGTTTTTTTCTTTTTATTGTAATAATAGCCTCTCTTTTTCTCCAATCAATTGCAAAGTCAAGCATATATTTTTCAAACTCTTTATAATATATTGGTTTTATCATATATCTAAATGCATTTATCTCATAGCATTTGATAGCATATTTCTCTGATACATTTACAAAAATTATTCTTACATCTTTATCAAATTTTCTAATGTCTTTTGAAATATCAAACCCATTTCTGCCTCCTAAATTTATATCCATTAAAATTAAATCTACTTTGTTTGGATATTCTTCTAACAGTTCTTCCCCATTCTTAAACATTAAAATGTCATAATGTTTTATCTTGATTTTAGTTAAAAATATCTTAACAAAATCATAGATGATATCTCTTTGCATATCATCATTTTCACAAATAGTTATAATCATTAAATCACTCCTTAAAGTATATATTTATTTAATATTACATGTTTTCGACATATACTTTTTTGATTTAATGTAATTTAATGTATTATAAATGGTTATTTTATCATTTTATGTATGTAGAATATATTGTTACATTAATATAATTTACTGTTACATAAAAAAAACAGCACCTTAATTAGTACTGAGTTTTAATAGAATATTTTTAAAGAATTTCTTGAGAATTTAAAAAATAAATCTAGTATTTATATGTAATTAGATAATTATATTATATATTTTTTATATAGATTTGACACAATTAACATCAATTATTAGTCAAAAAAAATAAGACCAGTCTATTGGCTGGTTTAGTTATTTTTAGTTTAAAATATGTTCTGACATCTCTTTCAATACAGATTCATAAGATTTACATTGAGTAGCAGCTAATTCTGATAAGGCAAATTTCTGAGCCTTAACTAAAAAATCTTTATCTGTACTACATAATTTCTTTTCAGAGTTTTGTATTACAAGCATTTTAATCAACCTTATTATTTCAAATGTATTTCCTGACTTAAGTTTTTTGTCATACAATTTAAATCTCTCTTTTCTATCCAACACCCATATATCGTTGCTCTTATCAATATCTTGAATGAGCTTATTAATTTCACCTTCATTAATAACTCTACGTACACCAATCTTATTAGCATTTTTAACTGGTATAGAAATTTTAAGACTACTATTAAAAATAACTATTAATTCATAATATTTTTGTTCTTGATGGTTTATTTCTTTTGTTACAATATCACTCACATAACATGCTCCTTCTTTAGGATACATTACATTTTCACCAATTTTATACATATATTATACCTCCAGAACTGGACTTTAGATATTGCAACTTAGGTACAATGCTTTTACTATCTAATAATTTATATTATACCATAAATCACTTGACAAGTCAATTTTATTGTATTATAATAATAAGTTTATATATAAATACATGCAATTTTACTATTGGAATATAATAAAACCAGCTCATATTGAACTGGTTTATATTTGTCTATAGTCTTGGTAATTCTTCATTTGTAAATTGCTTTTCTAGCTTGACTTTGCTAATATTTTCATATTCATTAATAATACCATTGTTATTTTTCAATAGAGTTAATATCCCTTTCTGATATTCCATTTGATTAGTAGAATTTTCAACTAACTCTGCCAATCCTTTTAAAACTAAACATATAACTATTCCACTAACTATCACTCCAGCACCAATACCAATCATAATAGGACTATATTGTTCATAAGTATCTGATAGGTAATCATATGGAACTTCTACTTTTTGACACATGATTATTATACCTGCTAATACTTGTATACCCGCCAATAATACACCCATATTTGATAAACATCTTGCTATATAATTTTTCATTTTTTCTTCCCCCTAAATCATTTAATAATATTAAAATAAATCCAATGTTTCTTCTTTCCCTATTAATTTTTTTCTCCATTAGATTTTATTCCCATTATAAATTCAATATTTTTATCACCTAAACATATTTTATCAATATCTTTCCATTCTAATACATCTATTAAAAACTCTATTTCTTTATCACTATCATATACAACTTGTCCATTATTTTTTAACCCTACTATATATGGAATTAAATATGATTTATATTCCTCATCAGAGAAGCCATACCTAGCCCCTATTTTTATAGATTTTATATCGCTCCAAGTTTCAATATTTAATTTTCTAAAAGAATCACCAAATTCATACATAATTGTTCCATCTTTTTTTATTCCTACTATAGCCCTGTTAGAATATGTTTCAATTTTATCTATGTCATTCCAATATTCTAAATTAGAAGAATTATAGTAATTCTCACCTGTTATTACCACTGTTCCATCTTTTTTTAATCCAACTATACATGAATAGTCAGTTTTTATATCAGATATATCATTCCAATTTGATACATCAAAATTATTATCTTCAAATCCGGCAATTACTACAGTCCCATCTTTTTTTAATCCAGCTATATAATTTTCTTCTAAATATATTTTTTCTATTCTTTCCCAATTAAAAGTATCAAATTCTGTTTCTGAAAATCCAGTTTTAAATATTTCACCATTCATATCTATTCCAACTGTAAGTTTATTTTTACATTTTACTTCAACCATATTTTTCCAATCTGATACATTACATTGCCCATAATCATTATCACCAGTTGCAACTACAGTTCCATCTTTCTTTAATCCAACTATATTTCCAGAGTCACAATCTATAGATACTACATGATTCCAAGAACTTGTATTGATATTCTTATCTTTAAATTTTGTGTTTACAGTCACAGTTCCATTATTTTCCAATTTACACACCATGTCATTAATATCCAAACTTCTATTTATAGTAATAAAATCTTGAGTTTTAGAATTATGCTCTATTTTATTTGAAAGATTATATGTATAAAAAATCTTTTTACCAACAAATATACTTATTAATAAACAAATACTTATTAATGTAATTATTTTTATTTTACTTTTTTTATTCTTTAATTTTTCAACATTCTCTTTTTCATTATTTTTTAATTTTTTCTCTAAAATTATTCTATTTAGGTTTTTTAAGTGTTCCTTATTGATTTTTTCTAATTGAATTGTTCTATTCCTATTACAATTGACACATTCTTCATTTTTTAAAGTATTAATTCTTCCGCAACAACAATTCCATGCTTTTTGTTCTATTATATATGGTAAATATTTAACTTCGTGTTCAAAATTGTATTCTTCATAATCTTTTTTTAATTCCTCTAACAATTCATTGTCTAATGTATCTATACTTACAAGTTTAGGAATAATTATTCCTTCATCTCTTTCATACTTACAAACTTCATCATCATAGAATACTACTTGTTCTAATATAACATTTATTTTTCTTATTGTATTATCATTAAGTTCAATTGCAACATCATCACCAAAATCCCTATAAGGTTCGATATTGATATCCTGATAAACATATTTTTTGTCTTTGTCAACTAAATCTCCTACATCATTAAAACATTCTATTGTAAAATATGCAGACTTTATCTCCTTATCAAATATATTACACATTTTTAATTGTAATAATAAATTACCAGTAGCATTATCTTTTGTTATAGCCCCTTTGAGAAGCTCTAATGGCCATTCTGAATGCCAAACATCAAATTCCAAATATTTTAATATTTCAAATCTATCCATTCCCTAATTTCTCCCTCTATATGATTACTTTCCTCAAGACAATTATAGTATACTTATGGGATAATTTGTAAAAATAAAGCAAATAAAAAGCAATAACATATATTTATATAACACTTTGAACGTTATTACTTAATGCAATATATATTTGATATTTTATAATTTTGTAAGATAAGTTTCATAATTATCACTTATTCATTAGTTTAATACAGAAATTATTAATAGCAATTAATACAAAAATTAAATTCAATAATTAGAAAATAAGAAAAAACTATACATCAAAGTAATTACAATGAATATAACAAAATATAAGTTTGAATAAGAATATATTGTAGATGTATTCTTATTTTTTTTGAATAAGTTTCTTATTAATTTGTATAATTATATTTTTATAATAGAAAATTAAGTTTTATATATGTATAAAAAACTTTCTATTGTGTATAGAATTTAATGAAAATAAGCATAAAAAATAGAGCCAATAAGAGATTTTACACTCTTTATAGCTCTATTTAAGTATTTTATAATTTGAACACAAACACTAATAGGAGTAGCCAAAATCAATTTTTTTGAACTACTCCATGTATTAAATTGCTATTGCTAAACTTCCATTTTTATTTATGCTCTGAACAATCAATGTTCTTATAAACGCACCGGGATTACGTATTTCATTATAATTTGTATCTTCTTCATCAATTGTATATTTATTAAACATATAATCTAGTGCTGCTAAAACTCTGTTAACTCCATACTGCACTGACAATCCAACCAAGTCATTTATAATAATATCTTTTTCCGCCTCTAATTTACTTCTTAAATCTTCTTCAAATAAATTATATCTATCTAAATTTATTTGAGATAACACTTTACTATAATTAGAACTCAAAGAGCAACCAGTATCATCGAAGAATTTTGAGATTTGTATTCTAATTGGTTCTGTATATTTCTCTGAGATAGTTTCTTTCGTCTCGTAACGCTTTGTATCTATTGTATCATTACTTATATCAAATAAAGTTTTAGAACTTCTTAAAAAGGCTTCTGTACGCTTGTTTGATTTCTTTATGTATTCTGGAAGTATAGAGATAAGATTATCTTTTTTAAATCGTATTCTTTTACCTAACTTACTTCCTTTAGCATCAGCCCAAATTAACTTTTTAATTTCAAGCTTTAATTCATTTACATTTTCAAAACTTAATAAGTGATTTAAAGTATCTAATGACATAGTCAAGTAACCTTTTCCACCATCTTCTTTTTTAAGATGATTTTTATACTCTTCATCTATGACTATATCGAATTTACCTCTTTTTATTTCTGTGGAATAAACTAATCCAACTTGTAGTAATACATTATGGTTATGTCTGGCTGTAACAACAGAGACATTGCATATATCAGCTATATTTTGAAATGATACTGATTTTCTAACATAATTTTTATTAGACACTATAAAATGATATGCCAAATATTGCTTTATAGTACTCTTACTTAAAGCAATACATTTATTTCTATTAGTTACAATCTCTATTGTACCTAGTTCTGTTTCTTTTTCTGTAACATAAGAAAACTCTGATATAGTTTTTAATTTAGGACAATTTGAACAAAATTCATTTAATTTATTACTATCAAAAGAAGGATTATTTTTTATTGCACAAGAATTACAAGCAGAATAATCTATTTTTTCTACTTTTCTTATAGAAGTTTTAAAAACATCTAAGATATCTTTTAATTTTGATTTTGATATTCTAGCAACTGGTTTTAATTCTTGCATATTATAATCCTCCTTTTCTAAATTTTAAGTAAATTTAATTCCTTCTATTAATCCATTTTTGTAACTTTGAAACATCTCTAATTGTTTCAATTCTATTTGTAATTCATCAAATTGAGATAATAGTTTCTTCTGATTTTCATTCAAAGTATTAATTAAGCAATTATATATATTGTCTATTTTTATTTCTAAATTCTTCATATCTGTATTAATATTTTCAATGCAAAAGGAATCTAAAAAGTATTCTTTTATCAAATTTTCTAACATCTAAAATCACTCCTATATAATCTCATAGGTATATTATAACACATACTAGTTCAAAAAGTAAGTAATTAAACCTGCTAATAGTTACCCCTTTTTATTTTTATAATTGTATTTTTGCTGCATCTATACTTTTTCTCTGCATCTTTTAAACTCATACCACTATCTAAATCTTTTTTAATTTCTCTTATTTCATTATCTGTAAACTTTTTAGGTTTCTTACCTTGAGAAACCACATAATAATTTCCATCTAAACTCACAAAGTTTATACCAGCTTTTTCTAATTTTTCTTTATCATTTTCACTTACCAAAAATACTTTTTCATTATTATATTTAATACTCATAATTCGCTCCTTGGTATTAAAAGTTATAATATTCTTATAAACTTATTATACTAATTTTGTTTCTTATTGTAAATGAAGAAACAAAATTAGTATTTAAAATCTTTTATACTTTGTATTATCCCTGTACTTGTCTTATATTTTTTAGCAATTGCCCTAATAGTATTATTTTCCAATTCTTTTCTAATTTGGTTTTGCATTTCATTATCAAATCTTTTACTTCTTCTTCCCTGCTGGACTACATAATAATTTTCATTTTCTAAAGTTTCATATGCGATTCCTGATTTATCTAGTTTCTCTTTTTCTGAACTATCTACAATAAAGACTACTTTATCTTTATATTTAATACTCATATTGTGATAACTGCTACTCAAAATATGGTCAAATATATCCATATCGAGATTTTTCCTTCTTCATTGAACCTCGCCTTGTCTAAGCTACTACGATTTGGTATAGTTCTCCAAAGGCTTAAATTCCGAAGTTAGCCCTCCGTACATATATAAGTGCTTTTGATTTTAAGCTATCTTATATTTTTTAGCATTTTTAAGATTAATACTTGCATTTAAATCTCTATCAATAGATAATCCACATTCACATTTGTACACTCTATCTTTAAGCTTTAAACTTTTATTAACCTCTCCACATTGGCTACAAGTTTTTGATGATGGATACCATCTGTCAACTACTCTAAGTTCTATATTATTTTGCTTACACTTAGCAGTTAGTTTAGTTTTAAATTCAAAAAACTTCTGACTTGATATCGCCTTTGATAAATGCTTATTCTTCATCATTCCAGTAACATTTAAATCTTCAATGGTTATATAGCTTGGTTTTTGCTCTATTACCTGGGATACTGTTTTATTAATATAATCAGTTCTTATATTAGCTAATCTTTGATGAATTTTTTGTACTTTGACTATCTGTTTTTGGATATTTTGACGAGTAGCTACTCCTTCTTTTATATTTTTATTTCTTACTTTTAAACTCTCATATTTTCTTGAAAGTTTTCTTTGTTCTCTTTTTAATTTCTTTTCAACTTTTTTGACGGTTGAGGTCTTGTTTATATTTTTAAATTTACTTCCATTTGAACATATTGCAAAATCTTTAATTCCTAAGTCAATACCTATTCCTTCATTAGTACATTTAGATACTTGAATATCATCTTCCTCAACTAATATAGATACATAGTATCTATCAGATTTTTGACTTACTGTACCACTTTTAACTATTGAATTTGTTGGTATATATCCAAATTCTTTTAGTCTTACCCAACCAAGAGTAGGTATTTTGACCCTATGCCTTTCAATAGTCCAATCAGTTTTGTTATTCTTCGGAAAATATGCTTTAACATCTTGATTTTTCTTTTTCTTGAACTTAGGAAAACCTTTAGTTTTTTTAAAGAAATCTTTAAAGGCTTTATCTCCATTCATAATAGCTTGTTTTGTAGCCTTAGAAGATACATCTTTAATCCATTTCATATCTTGATTATTAGGAATATATTCATTATTTAACCATTTAGAAAAATCCATACCGCTTATAAATTCACCTTTACTCTCATAAACTTCTTTATTGTGAGCAATATAAAAGTTATATATAAATCTACTAACGCCAATCGTTTGATGTATTTTAGATTTTTGTTCAGTAGTAGGATTAATTTCTATTTTGTATGCTCTTTTCAACTTCTTCATCCTCTCTAATTTTTTCTTGTATTTTTTTAATCCATATATGCGACAACTAAAAGTATGAAGTATTGATATTATATCTTGAACTAATTCTTCTTTTGGTGAAAGACTTTCATTATTTACAACTATAATATCTACATTGAATTTACCTAAAAATCTCTCAAACCATTCATATCCAAATCGAATTAATCTATCTTTATGAGTTACAATAATCGTATTTAACTCCTTATATAAACATGTTTTATTTTTTTATTAATAGATTATCTACTAAATCAATAATCAAGTTAGCATTTATTAAAAAGTCTAATCCTAATAAACCATTTACTTTTTCTTCTGGGTCAATCTCTCCAAAATCTAATTTTATATTTTCAAGAGTTATATCACCACAAGCAACCTTATTAACTAATTTCCTTACTGAATATTGAACAGTCCCACCATAACCAGAAGCCTTTACAATTGTATCATCATCATTAAATCCAATATCTGATTCCTCTAAATAAGAAGATGATATTATAGTATGAGATGCTCCAGTCTCAATGATAATATCTTTTACAAGGATACTTTTATTTTCAATTAAGATTTCTATATCTGTATATAATAGTCCATTTTTATATTTGAGATTTTTCATACTACAAACCTCTTCTTATACCAATATGTTTTATGATATCTATTACAAATTCTTTATTCTTGGTGTTATATACAATTTCTTTATCTTTACATCTGTTGAATTCTTTTAAAGCGTCTTTATTGTTAGGAATGACCTTTATAAGAGCTACTTCATCTACATACTCCTTTTCATTTTGTATATGCGATTCCAAAATTTCTAATTTTACAAATGAATTAGGATATAAGTTTCTAACCTCTGACCATTTCATAGAAATCAACTCCTTTATAGTATAAGAATATTATAATATTAATGAGGTAAAATGTAAATAATACCTCGTTAGTACTTATTTTGTTTTATATCTTGTATGGTTCTTGTACTACAATTCCATTTCTCAGCACATTTTCTTAAACTCATACCAATATCTAAGTCTTTTTTTATTTCACTTACATCTTCATTATTAAATCTCTTACTTCTTCTACCTTGTGTAACTACATAGTACTGCTTGTCCTTCAGGTCAATATATTTTATATTAGAGTTGTCTAATTCATTTACATTCTTTTTTTCTACAAGCACGAATTCTTTATCTTTATATTTAATACTCATAATTTTCTCCTTATATAAGATTAATTACTACGGAGTACAGACCATTATTCTTTTATGGATTATTATAAAAATATATTATTATAAAAATAATCTAAAAATTTTACATTTATATAAATTTATCTTAACCAAATTAAAAGTTTTTGTCTATTTGAATTACTACGGAGTACAGACCATTATTCATATTGGAGAATAGTGATTTCAATACTTCTAAATTACTACGGAGCTGAGACCATTATTCATATTAGAGAGCAGCAATTTCAAGAGGTGTAAAAGCTGAATTTTAGAATAAAAAAAATTTTTCGACATTATTTTTACCCTAAAAAACAGCTTTTTTAGTGGTTTTTTGAATTACTACGGAGTACAGACCATTATTTATGCTTTTTGAAAAATGCCAAAAAACAATTACTACGGAGCTGAGACCATTATTCATATTTTTTACTTTTTAAATTTGAGTAATAAGAAATATATAAGATTAATTACTACGGAGTACAGACCATTATTTTTTAATCTACTATATAAGATGGTAAAGATAAAACTGTATTATTTATTAGACATTTTCTTTTTTCAACATCCTCATAGAACCAAATATCAAAATATCCATATCCTACATCGTATTTTTTTATTATAAATTGATTTTCCATAATCTCTTTAAGCCCATCTTCAATATATCTCATATTATCTTTTAGTTTATTTTTATTATTTAAATGTACATACCATTTTAGTTGTTCTATATCAAATGTATATTTTTTATCTACTATGTTTACTCCCTGACTAATTTCAAAACTTCTTCTACCTTCAAGTAAGTAAGCTAAGTTGATAGACTGTGGTAGTTTTAATTTTTTTAATTCATTTTTATACATCAATTCAGTTGAGACTCTTTCAATTTCTTCAACAAATGCTTTTGTAACTTGAACAGCATTTCTTCCATTTATTTCTTCTATATGGATTCTTGAAAATAAGTTGAAGCTTGTTTGAGATTTTAAGCTGCCATCTTTTTCATATGTCTCAGTATAAAAAGTATAAAATGGTAACTTCATTAATTTATCTCTTACCTTCTGATAATTTGCTTTAGCATCTGTTAATCCTAGATACTTTAATAAATCTGACAAGAAAAAAGTATATGAATTTAAATAACTATATGAATAAGCAAATCTAATTATATCTAAATCTTGTTTGTCTAAGAATAACTTACTGATAGCCTTCTTTTCTGTTGTCTGATTAGTAAGTTCTAATTTTAACCCATCAATATTTTTAATATCACTTGAATTAGGGTCTAAATTAAACTCATAAAACATATCTATCTGTGTACCAGAATCATTTATGGCATCATATGGATGTGATTGATATAAATTCTCATCTTTTCTTGCTACATTTAAGTGATTTATTTTTCTTCCTCTGCTATGTGGTATAAATATACCAGGAGCTAGTTGTGATGGACTTTTAATAATTATCTTATTAATATCAAATTCATATTCATCTTGTAATATTTTAGTGACACATAGAATCAAATCGTGTGAAAATGCTGAATTAATTTTACTGT
This sequence comes from Clostridioides sp. ZZV15-6383, assembly GCF_020657735.1. Classification (NCBI taxonomy): domain Bacteria; kingdom Bacillati; phylum Bacillota; class Clostridia; order Peptostreptococcales; family Peptostreptococcaceae; genus Clostridioides; species Clostridioides sp. ZZV15-6383. Next base: position 45,471 of record NZ_JAGWCV010000005.1, read on the forward strand.
CACTTAGTTCTTCAAGATAAATGTAGTCAGATATGTTATAAGATAAATTTGATGACCATTGTGCAAGAAAATCTTTTCTTATTTCAAGTAATTCTTTAGGACTATCTACAGCAGCAGTAATAATTCTACCAGTTTTTATAAATTCACCCTTAACAATTCCATATTCTTTTTTTAATAACTTATTCGCTGTCTTATTCATAGATTCTAAGGTCATCCTCATCCATCTCTTCTTTAAATCCCATGCATTTTTGCTATGTTTTTTTCTTAACCTTTTGGCCTTAGTAGGAGTGTCTAATTCATCAATCTTATCAGCAATTGTAGAATATACAAAATCTTCAAAAATAGGTTTTACCTTTTCAGTGGGTAAATCATTTCGTATTCTAAAAATTTCAAAAAACTTTTTTGTTAATAATTTAAATGTTTCCGTATCATAAATAGCATGTATGATTAAATCTATTTTATTTAGATTTATGTTATTCTCTTTTATATCTTTGCTCATATATTACTCCTTTTTAGCATATTTTTGCTTATAAATAGATAAAACTTCCTGTATCTTAAAGTTTAAATTATTATCTTCTTTGAACTCTTTCAAACTTTTGTTAGTCCAACAACCAGATTGAGTATATTTTTTTTCATTTAGTTGCATTTGATGCATAATACCAGAAATTTTTAAGTTAGTAAAATTCAACTGTACTTTATTATCTAAATAATCATTAATTATAAGTAATCTTTTACGAATTGTTGAATATCCCATCTCTTTTAATCCATTTCCATATCTGGCATCTGGTTTAGTTTTGATTAAGTATTCAGAATTAGAATTAAATAGATAAAATTCAGTAGCATTACTGCCTTGCTCCAAATATTGTTTATACTCTTTTTGTTCTAATGTATCTTTTGTAAAATCAAATAAGAACTTGCCCAGCTTAAACTCTGTATCCTTTAACTTTATTAATCTTTTTTCTAAATCTATGTCTTTTATTTTTATACCCCTTATGTCTTCAGCATCTTTACCAATAAGTCCACAAAAAGCTGCATAAATTATAAACTTATCTTGTGCATTAGTTAACTTACTACATACCTTAAGGACTTCATCTTGTGTTAGGTATTTTGATAAATCAAATTCAGCGACTAAATTTTTTGGTTTAGAAAAGTGAATATCGTAATTTAAAGTTTTAAATATCTTATTAATTTTAAAAATTATAGCCATTATAGCATTGTATGTTTTATTCTGATTCATATCTTTTACAATTTTTTCTTTATCATTATCTACTATCTCAACAATATAGTCATTTCCTTCCTCAACAAGCTTTCCTTCTTTAGCAAACCAAAATATTAACACTTTATAAACTTTGAGTATACCAATCCTTGTTTTTTCATCCTCATTTTGTAATAGCTCTGATAATACATTTTCATTTTTTAAATTATAATTCATAAATTCATACATCCTTTTTTTAATTATATATATTTATTATAACATTTACCTTCTCCGTTTTAAATAGAAAATAAAAAAATAACCTCAAAATAATGAGGTTATTTAAATTAAAACTACGATTTTATTGTCATTTTTATTTATATTAAAATAAATTCTTAGAATTATATCTACATAACACAAAACACATATTTAACGAGTTTATTCAAGTGTAATCATTTACTTGCCAACCTTCTGAATACAACATCATTTTCTTCTATGCACCTATCTATTTCATTATCAGAAATCGGACAAAGATTATCTAATTCTTTTCTGATTTCTTGACTATATATATAACCTTTTGACTTTATAAATTCAAGTACTTCATCTATTGTTATTTTATCAACCATAATAATACCTCCATTTTATATTATAGTTATTACCCTGAAATAGTAATGATTACAATAATACAAAATATTATTTATCGTATTTTTTTATGTATTCAAGTAATGCCATACTCATTAAATCAGACTTATTAAACTCTCTAAATTTTTCACAAAACTCATCAAATAAGTTCCATGCATCTTTATTCAACCTAACTGTAGTCCTTATAGCATCTTTTGAAGGTAAATCAATTTTAATACCATCCTGTACAACTTCTATTACATTTGTATCTTCTTTATTCTCAAACCAATTTAATACATCTTGTATTTTATCATAGTCTTTTGCTAAAGAGATTATATTATTTTTAAATTGGTTGTCAATTACTATGTTGTGACTGTTGTCATCTTCTATTGTCATATTAAATGTATTATCATTATTACTCTGTTGTCTATTGTTTACTACCTTTGTCATACTATTGTCACCAATAAACACATACTCATCATTTATACGTTTATAACCTCTTTTAGTAAGATATTTTCTTATACTACTTTCAGACACACCAAGCTCTATAGCAACTTTAGTTAAGCTCTTACTATCATTTAACTTATTATTAATATATTCAACTATATATATTATATCATTATTTTTCAAATCATTCCAAGTCATGTAATCACCTCTAAATAAAGTATACTATATGGAATTATACTTGTCATACTTTATTCATCACTCAATCAATGATTTTATTTACATATATCATCACATTGTAACAAAATTTATTGTAATATATTTAAAAACAACATATTAATCTAATTAAATAAATTATATCTGATATCTAAATTTACTTGTTAAACATAGAAAAACATCCTAAATAATATGATATAAATCTAGGATGTTTTTCTAGTTACTTATTTTATAATATATTTATGTAATTTATCTTTAATTAAGATAGTACTATTTTCTACCAGAGCTATCAGTTTTTACAAGTTTATTATTTACAACTCTAACTAATTGACCTTTAGATATTTTACTTAAAAGAGAATCACTTATTTCAAATGCATATGGATTTCTACCCTTACTTGCTTTTAATTCTAGACAAGTTTTTCTTCCAGTATTATTATTTTGATAGTCCATTTTAGTTGGTATATCACCAGAAGGTTTTCCATATTCATGTGCATCTGCCCACATTTTAGCTTTACTTTCTCCCATATGTAATGTTAATAGACCATTCCAAAATGAATGTTTGTAGGCATTAGCATTTGTGCCATCTGCATTTCCATCCTTATATTTATCTTTTGCCCATGATGTAGCTGTTGTAGCATCATTGAAATTGATAGTTGCTTGAGCAGGGTATTTTTTTAATAGTCTTTTTTCTTCTGCGTTTAAATTAGTTTGTGAAACAGGAAGTCTTGAAGTATTCGATTTTTGAGCAGCAATATAGTTTAATTCAGTTACAACTAACGCATCCAAAGCTTCCTCAGATATATTATCTAAATCTATGTCTGAAAAGACTTTGTCATACACTTCTACAAAATCTTCAGGAGTCAATACATCAGCAACAGAATCTGATAATAAATCTTCTTTGTTAATATTATTATCTTCATACTCAAATATCTCTATTAATTGTGTATTATCGACATCCTCTAAAGCATAACTGTTAATATTTGTAAACCCAGTTAAACATGCTACACTTAAAATTGTTACAATGACTTTTTTCATAAAATATCCCCCTATATTTATCATTTGATATCTTTTTTATCATAAGACCCTAAACTATCAAAACCTTTTACATTCATAACTAGATTGCCATCTTTATCAATAGAATTTATTTCTATTTCAACTACTTGTTTTGATAATCCAGTTATATATGCAACTTCGACTGACTTATTTTTGTCAAGTTTGTTTTTATATTCTATAACTACTTGTGACTCAGCATCTCTATTTCCTGTATATAAAATAGATGATGACTCTTTTACATTTATTCTTTTAAATTCGGTTAATGATAATTCTTCCTTGCCACTATCATATAGTTTTACCTTTATGTTATTAACAATTGAAGAACTGTTATTTTTTATATTAACTGTTAATCCACTTCTGTAGAAAATGTATTTCCCTTGAAATAGTAAAAGAGCTAAAAAGCCAAAAATTACAAGAAATGCAATTATTTTAGTTGCTTTTATTATTACTTTTTTAATAATTTTGCCTCCTTATTATAATGTTTTAATAGTTTAATTTATGAAATTAAAGATGATTTAATTTTAGTATGAATTTAATGAATTTTCAATATTTTAGGCAAAAGTGGTCATTTATTATGTAAAACTGGGCAAAATTATTCATTTATAGATTATTTAATCGAAATTTAAAATTATCAATATTCAGTTAAAAATATGCGATTATAAAAAATAATGAATTAAATAATGCTGTTTCAAAACGTATATTTTTATTTAAGAACTAAAAAGATAAGTTCTATAAGGAAGAAATTTAAGAATAATTTGTTAGTCTCTAACAAATTAAAATGCTTATTTTAATCACTATTAACTAATTTGATGATAATCTCTCCAATCAAAATTATCCCCGTCTTTTTTAAGCCACCAATAGTCTTCATGTGAACAACCATGACATTTTTTACATATCTCCCAAGGGTCATAGAAATCTAATCCAAGACCTTCCAAGATACTATTCAATCCATGTCTCTCTTCTGGCATAACTCTATCCCCTATAAAATCTCTTATATTTTTATCATTAGGCCGATAATCTAGTCTCAAATCTGTGTAATCATATAACAGTGGTGGCAAATAATTTATATTATCTACTGTATCATACAATTTAAAACTAAATTTATCTTTGTCTTCATCATAAATAAAATCGCCTATAGAAATATCTTTAAACATTAGTATATATTTGTCTAACATAATTTAACCTCTCTTTAATTAAAATATATAATTTGAAATATCATTTTTTCTAAAATTGAAAGATATTTAGACATACTATCCACATTATCTTTCTTCATTTTTGCTCCTATTAGCATCATAAAATTTAAGTTGCATTTCCTTAAGAGCTTTAGCCACTTTTAAGCGTCTAATGACCTGTTCTTTTTCTGGTGATTCAATATCTAAATAATTATAATTATCTTTATTACTAGATATAATATTTTCAAATAAATCCAAATTACTTTCGACATACATGATAAAACACTTTTTTTCATAATTATTTTCAAATAAAAGGACTACTTCCATAAATTTTTTATAGGCATAAACTGCTTCATAGCTGTCCATGTTAATAAGATATCTATGTAAATCATATGAAATATCGTCTTTTACAAAATATTTAAAGAAATCGGTATTACGATGATATTTATCTTGACTTATAGTTCCCCACTCTGGTATTACTGTAATATATCTACCGCCATCCAGTGATACAGTTTGATTATCATATAATTTTGTTCCAAAGTAATTAACACTAATAGTTCCATAGATTACATTAGTATCTGTCATATTATAAGCATAGAATTCCGATGAACATCTACAGTTATCATCAATATTCCTCACCAGAGTATATTCGGGATTTTGTATGTAATAGCTAAAATTTTCTGTAACTTTCCATTTATTCTTTTTTGATAGAATATATCTTAATTTTTCAAATGGTGTCAAGTGAATACCAAATCTCTTTTTCCATAAATATTCAACATGATTACTGTCAGCACTTTTATCTATATCTGTATTAGTGTCTCCAACGCGTGTGTAAATATAATTTGCTCTGACAGTACGATTATTATCTTTATAGTCCTTTGTAAGATAATAAGGCGTTTCTAAGGTGTTGTAGACAATTAGGACATCAACAGAATGTTGATATATATTCAAAGTTACTAGATTAATTTTAGGTCTAGTATCATTAGAAAATGACTTACTTTTCAAAAAATCAATAATGTTTTGCTGGTTTTTTCTAAGTTCATCTTTTTCAACACCAATTATATTAAATGTTTTATCCTGTATACCAAAAATAATATAACCATCATGATTACTTCTGTTGTTTGCCATGCAAATAATATCATGTAATAAATCTGCTTTATTCTTATGATAACACTGCTTGAAGTCCCAATAATCATCTTCTCTTTGACTGTCAACAAGAGATATAATTTCATCTTCTAAATCTGCTATGTTCATTAAATCACGTCCTTTTCTCATAGTATAAAGATAATTATAACATTCATTTTAATCAATAAAAAAGACGTTTCTATCTTCCAGAAGAAAAATAGCAAACGCCTATATAAATTTATAAAATAAAAATCATTTCACGATAAATGTGATAACTGTTCATTATTCAGATTTTACTTGATTTATACAGTCCTCTCCTAGAATTAAAAATTCCATAAATCTTTATTTTTTTCTTTGTAGTCATCTAAACTTTCAAAATATTGCTCTAAAGGTTTATAATATTCATTATGACAACCTTTTAAAGCCTGTCTATAATCATCTACAGTATCACTCGATATTATAATCAATTTCAAATTATTCTCAAGTATTTGTTTAAGTAATATAAATCTTCCTATTCTTCCATTGCCATCTTGAAAAGGATGAATGATTTCAAATCTATAATGAAATTCTACTAAGTCTTTTAATGTAATATCTTTTAAATTATTATACCACTCAATAAGTTCTAACATCTTTGGTTCCACTTCAAATGGTTGGGCTAATACACTATTAGTTCCTATTATTCTGTTTGGTATTTTTTTATATACACCAGATAGCCCCATATTATGAATATTTGAATTATACATAAGTTGACCATGTAAATCTTTTATGTACTTTTCAGTTAAGTATTCACCCAATGTATCTATTACAGTTTCAAATACATAGCTTGAATTTACTGTTGTTATAACATCATCTAAAGTATGGTCACCTTTTACAATGTTGTATTCAATTAAATCCTGTAAACTTTCACTTGTGAATGTGCTTCCTTCTATTTTATTTGAATGAAATAAAAAGTTATGTCTTAAGTCTTTATATAAAGAGTTTGGTATGTTTTTAGTATATTTTAATTTTTCTATAAATTTATTTTCAATCAATATATTCATCTCCATTTTTAAATTTATTTTATATTACTAATATTAACAAAATGTATTATCTTTTACACTATCTTTTGAACTTTATTTGTTAGTAATGATAATTAATTGAGAAAAGAATGTTATCATAATTCTCTTCTCAATTATTTAGTTATATTGTAAAACCTTTAAATTTACCAGCTTTAATAATGAATGATAATCCCATTGTATGCCATCTAAAAGCATCATATAGACTTATAGTATGTATATCTTTTATATAATATATCATAATAATCTCCAATCATTATTCTTATATATTTTTAACTTTTTGAAACATATATATTTCATTACTTAAATCATAATTAGGTTCCCAATTTTCTATGAATTTAATTGCATTGTCATAGTTCTTTTTAGCAGTGTTTTTATAGCTATTAACACCAAATTTTTTTCTATAATCTTTCCATAGTGAAAAGTATACTCTTTTTCTTAATTTAGCATCTTCATAAGCTGAAAAATTTAAACATTGATATACTTGTATTATCTTTCTATTTACCAAACTTCTAATAGTTTCTTGTTGATTGTAGTCTATAGTAGAAAAATCATATAGGACATTAACTTTTTCTTCTAACTCCTGTTGACCAGACTCAAGTTCTGCCTGTCTTTGTTCTAGTTTGATTATAACTTTTAACTCTGGAGATAAGTTTTCAAAAGGGTCATTTAACTTTTTTTTCATAGTAAAGTATTCATCCATTATTTTATCATGTATTTCCCAAGCTAAATCAGTATCCATTATTTTAATTAATTTTGAGTAACCTCTTTCAGATAATAAAAATATATTATCAGCTTTTGATATTTGCATTTCACTATATCCAAGTGTTTGTAATAGTTCTAAATTGTCATCCGTGTCACGGATAACTTTTAAATCTATAATATCTATATCTTCTCTAAATCTTTTTATATTATCTTTTATCCTCTCTCTTATTTTAAAATTAGGCTGATTATGTATTTCAGATATAGTCTTATCCGTCATACATTTTTTATCTTCGCCAAAACCACCTTCTATAACTGGTATTTCTAAATTCATAAACTTTTGTTTTCCTTTGATTTTTAATTCATTCACTTTTTCCATCTCCCTTTTTAAATTATTAAATGTAGTTATTATAAGTTTTTAAATAGTAACTACATTTTTTATGTTAAATTACAATCTAATTAAAAATTGACATAATAACTTTGTATTGACTAAATGAATTCCTTTTTACATTCAGTAGACATTGTTATGTCTAGTAACGTTCTCACTTCTTGTCATTATTTACTATATTCTTCAAAATATCTAAATTATCATATATATATCTAATACCATTTAAAAATTGAGTTTGTTGTTTTATATATCTTCTTATATCTCTACTCTTTGGATATTTGACCAATAAGTCCTTAAATTTTTCAATCATTTCACTTCTTGCATCAATATCATTTTCTATATATTCTAATTGACTTAATATAGATAACTTATCATTATTATTCATTTGTGCCACCTCCAGTTGACAAGGAATAATAATATTCTATATAAGTATTAACACAATTATTTAAATCAACTTCACTATTTAATATTAAATACCAGTCACCCATACAAGAAGGATAAAAGCAATATTTATTATCCTGTTTTATATAAACAATTGAACTTCCATCACTTAAAAATATTTTAATGTTTCCATTGTTATTCAACTTATTAACCACATATATATTATTTGAGTGACTTACATTGCTTGATAACTCCTTATAAGTTGCAACTGCGTTATCTAAATCTTCTTTATTGTCAAAGCTATAGTTCCAGTCACCTAAACATGCAGGATAAAAGTTATAAACTTGCTCTTTAGTATCATATAAAACTATACTTTCATCTTCTAAAACTTCTACAATTCTATCTGTATAATCTACATAAAAATTATCTAATTCGGCAGCCTTAACTTTTGTTACTCCTGTAACTCCTACAATAATTAAACCTAACAACATTCCCATAACTGTATTTTTAAATTTCATTTTTATACCCTCCTAGTTTATAATTATGACTTCGTACAAGCCTATATAAGCTGTTTGAAAATCATCTTAATGTATTTATACCTTTTGATTTTTATAATCTTTAAAACCTCTTTATCAAATCACTATCATTATCATTTGAATTATAATAATATAGCTATAATAATAGCGATTTGATAACTCATATATCCTATTAAAAATATAATTTTAATTTCTTTTTTCCTTAAATTTTCTATTTACATAACTTTCAATATCAAATATGTCTTTAGAATATTCATCAAGATATTTTCTATTTGTTTCTATTCTGAATTTGTTGTCTTCGTAGTTGTTACTTCCACAAATGAACAACTCATCATTCTTACCCACCCAAGTATAAAAGGAATACCAATCACCACAAAATGATTTTTCAAAATTAAAATTTTCGTTTATTAATAACTTTCCTCTAAAATCGTGTATCATTTTAATTACCTCCAAGTAATAATTATTTTTAGTTTTTATCATTTTATTATCATTATCAATAAATGTATAGTATTATTGTTCAATAATAGTAAATTGATAAATTATATATTTTTTAAAATTAATATTTGACTGACTATATCCTATTTTATCTTCTAAAAAATACAGATACAAAAGAATATACTATATTCACAAAACCATCATCCAACAAATCAATTAACCTTTTTAGTTCATCTCTCATATTATCCTCCTAATGAGTCCAAGTATATACATCTTCCATACTTTCTATTCCATCTATCATGGCATGGATTTCATTAAACTTAGCAATAGGTATATCCTCCCATTTCTCAACATTGTATATTGAAAATAATCTCGTAACTACAGTTCTATAGTCATAATTGTAAGCATTTACATTATATCCTTTTAATTCTGATAATCTTATTTTTAGCAATGTTGATAATGTTCTTATATTTTTAGTCTTCAATCCTACCATATCTTTCATTTCTTGGAATTGTTTATCTTGTCTCTCATATTTCATATCTAATTTACTTTCTATCTGATTAAATCTAGTGTCTATCTTTTTATCATTTTCTATTGATAATTGTTCAAATCCTGCCAACATACCATTTAACATGATTGGCATTAACACATCTTTTATGTTATCACGATTAATACTAAATGAACCATGTTTTCTTATATTTGGTAATACCTCATCAGTAACCCAATCTTGAAATTTTTCTGCTTCTTTCTTTTTGGATTTAAAAATTAATTTATATACCCCACTTTCAGTTAGAAAGTTTTCTCCTCTATTATGTAATTTTCTAAAGTCGGTTAAACCGATTTTAGAATTAGTTAACTTTACAACTTGTTTTTCGTTCATTTTAGATATACTATCATTTACATTCTTTATTCCTAAACACTCTGCCACATGTTTCGGATTAAATAAAATCTTCCCATCAAGTTCAAATATTTCTACCTCTTTACCTTCAAATACCATTAAATTATTCATATTTTTCCTCCTATAAATTAATTATTTTTTTACTTAAATTATTTAAAATTCTTTATATTGAATTTTATTTTCATTATCTAAATACATCATATTATTAATATTTTGTATTAATTGCTGTCTCAATTCCTCTCCTTTTAAAGACCAATCTAATCCGATTAAATTTCCTAGTCTGACATATAAAGAATTATAAGTTCCTGCTTCTCCTATTGTTTCACCTTCTAAAAGGTCACATATATTTATTAAATCTGTTGCTGTCATATATTCAGAATAATTTATCATGTTATTACCTCCTTATAATTTATTAGCTTGTTTCAATAATTCTAATTGATTGCTGTTTCCATATTTTGAAATAATACTTTCTGTAGTACTCCAATAGCTACTATCTAAATCCTTTTTAAACAATGATTTTATCTTGATTATTAATTTTTTCATGATTTATTCCCCTTTCAATTTTTTATTGGAAGTGGCGTTTTTAAAGAACGCCCTAAAACTTTTAATTTAGTTATTTGATGATAGTATTAGTAGAATTTAAATCTTTTCTATACTTATCATAGTCAAAATATCTTTCAAGTACTTCTTTAGCTAAATATTTAATATTTTCTGATTCTCCAATGTAAAGTTTAGCAAATTCAATAGTATCCATATTGTTATAGTATTCTATTTCATCTCCATCTATATAGTCATCAATTATCCTGCTTTTGTAAGGTTCTAAATCTCTTGCAAAAGCTTCTAAATCAAAATAACAATAAAGGTTTTTCATTTTTATATCCCCCTTTTTATTTAATTTACTGAAATTTAATAACCAGAATTTCGGTAAAGGATTTTATTTCTTTCTATTTCATATTTTTATAATAACATGTTTAACGAAAATTTACAACCAATTTTTCGGTTAAATGTTAATATTTTTTTAGAATTTATTGTAATTCTAGTAATTCCAATACTTCTTCACCTAAAAATTTATGAAGTTTTTCAAACTCTGGTATCGTAAAAGGCGTTTTACCTTTTTCTTTATCACTATAAGTTGTTTGGCTCATATCCATATGAGTAGCTAGTTGTTGTTGTGTATAGCCATGTTCTAGTCTTAACTCTTTTAACCTTTGTAGATTCATTTTATTCCCTCCAACATTATTATTATAGAATAATAATATCATATTAAAGAGTTATATAAAAGACACTTGAATTATTAAGTGTCTTTTTATGTACTACTATTTAATTGCTTTTAATTTTTCTATATCAGACCAATTTTTAGATGTAATAATTTGTGTAGCATTTAAGTCTTGTTTAATTTCTGTTACATCATCCTTTAAAGAAACAACATGTTTTTCTGTATATTCTAGTTCAGTCTTAATGTGTTTTACGTCTGTTTTAATTTCAATAATATCCTTTTGTATCTCATGTTGTCCAGTCTTTAAATCCTTGATGTCGCTTTCCATACCATCTAATCTAGTATTAATTCCTTTTATTTCTCCTTGCATTTCTTGTAATAATTCTAGTATCTTTTCATTCATAGCATTCACCATCCTATTATATTATTATAACATAATTCAAGTGTTATATTCCAACACTTACTAAGATAATCTAATAAATAGTTTAAATTATACTAGTAAATATTAGATAATTTATAACCATGTAGGTGTCAAGCAGTACAAACTATAATTTTAATGCTCAATCTTTAGTACTTTTGATAACGCAGTACCTCACAACTGCTATGTCATATTAAATTGTATTGAGTGCCATTATAGAAGCAATTTAATTAATTGATACCTCAATTTTTTATAGGCTTTAATTGGAAACCTTTATTAATTTACTTGTTTAATATTATTTATTAGCTAGAGTTTTAAGAAGGTTCTTCGCCTGTTACTTCTGTGAGAGGTGGTTCAGTGTTTTCTTGTTCTCCTTTGCTATGATTTAATTATAAAACAAATTGTTTTGAATGTCAATATGAAATATAAATAAACAAAACGATTTGTTTTAAGTAATGTTGTATATAAAACATACCGTTTTGAATACAATTGTAATTAAATTTATAATATGTTATATTTAGAATTAAGAGGTGATTTAATGAATAGATTGAGAGAGCTAAGAAAAGAAAAAGGATATTCAACTCAACAAGTGGGAGAACTATTAGGCGTACATTATGTAACAATACAAAACTATGAAACAAACAGAAGAAAAATTGACAATGAGACACTTGTAAAATTATCTAATATATACAATGTAAGTATAGATTATATATTATGTCTTACAGACAATAGAGAGAATATACAACTAGAAGAAGAAGAAAAACAACTATTAAATAATTATAGAGAGTTAGACAACAAGAGTAAAACGATAGTTCAAGAACAAATAAACACATTAAAAAAACTACTGTAAGCTAGAGTATATATGTCTAGCTTATTTTTTATATTCGATTCTAAAAAATAAAGGTACAAACAAGGCAATCACATTATAACACGCTTAAAATGGCTTTAAATGACTTGTATAATATATTATATTGTGTATAATGTACTATAATATAACCATATCAAAAAATCCCCTCATCTGCATACTTATATAAATATATATATCAATACGCAAGTGAGGGGAAAAAATATAAAAATATAAAAGTACTTAACAAAATGTCAAGTACTTTTTATGTATTATTGTAATTTTATTTTTATTTCTTCTAATTGTTCCATGTTTCTAGCGACCTGATCTGTTGTTCCATTTAGCTTTCTATTAATCTTAATTACTCTAGTTTCTATTGCATTTAACTTAATGTCAACCACATCAAAGTTATCTTTAATAGAAGTCATTTCCTCGGCTGTTGAAATAGATTGATTATATAGTATATCTTGTTTCTTTTCAATACTATCAAGCCTGTTTTCGATGCTATCAAATCTGGTATTCATATCTGTTTTTACTTCTTTTAATTCATTTTCAATTCCATTAAGTTTACTATCCATTTTCTGTAATAATTCTAATATCTTTTCATCCATCACGACCACACTCCTATTTAATTATTATAACATAATAATAAGTACTATATTCAAGTACTTAATAAAACAATCTGTAAATTATTTTACTAAATACTTGATGTGTTTTTGATAATGACATACTTCATAACTGTTATTTTATATTTAGTTTTAATATTATTTATAGCTAGAATTTTAAGAAGGTTCTTTACCTGTTACTTCTGTGAGAGGTGGTTCAGTGTTTTCTTGTTCTCCTTTGCTATGATTTAATTATATTACATTTAGAACAAAATTACAAGTAAAAAAGTTCTAAAAAATGTAAAAAATATTGGAATCTACTCTAAGTCAAGTAATTCCAATGGTTCTACATTTAAAAATTTTAAGATATTTTCGACTTCTGAAATGGAAAATTCTCTTTTTCCTGCTTCTTTATAACTGTATGCTCTTTGAGATATATTTATATAAGTAGCAAACTGTTGCTGACTGTATCCTCTTTCTATTCTTAATTCTTTTAATTTATCAAGTTTCATTTTATCACTCCTTTTTACTACATATATTATATAATATTTTAAGAATAGTATTTTGTCAAATTTGACAATATTGTAAGAATAAACAAATTACTATAAATTAGAATTATATATTTTAGCTTATTTTTTATATTCGATTTTAAAAACTAAAGGTATAAAACATGAGGTGAACGTATTGAAACATACTTAGAATGGATTTAAATGGCTTGTACAATATGTTGTTGTAATAAAATAGACTAGCTATAATCTAGTCTATTTTTTATGTGGTTCTAATAATTCATTTGCGTCTATATCTAAGTAATATAATATTTGTTCTAGTTCTTCAACTGAAAAATCTCTATGCCCATTTTCCTTATAAGCATATGCCCTTATGCTCATACCCATCTTAGTACTTAATGTTTGTTGAGTATAACCCTTTTGTTCTCTTAACTCTTTTAACTTACTAAGCTTCATTATATCACCTCTTGTAATTTTAATATTGGGTGTGTTACAATATACCTATAATATACTATTTACAGGTATATTGTAGCTTGTTATTAGTTATTAATCATATCTATTAATATGTATAACAAGCCTATAAATGAGATTAAAGCAAAAAGTATTTGTTCGGCTGATTTAATCATCTGAACTACGAGCTTTTCAAGTTGGTGGCACAACTCGATTAGCTCTTTTATTTTGTCTTTGGTTATCATTTAAGACACCCCCCAATATTAAATTGTATAAGGTAGTGTTAAGTACTACCTTAATTAGATTATACTGCCATAAGTAAAAAAATACAAGTAAATTATTACTTGTTATTCAAAGCCTTTAAGTTCAAGAAGTTCCTTCCAATTATTTATAATTATACTTTCTAAAATAGATAACTTATTATTGAATTTATTTGTATTACTTTCCATTTTCAATATAGCTGTTTCAACTGATTTCATACTAATGTTATCATCTGAATTACTAGTACTTTGAACTAGTTTCAATAAGTCAATTTGATTTACCATTTTATCTTGATTACTTTTTAATTCAATAATATCCGTACTTATTTTATTTTGTGAGGTTTTAATTTCTTTAATATCAGTTTTTAATTCTTCTAATAAATTGATTATACTAGTATCCATAGTTAGCCCTCTTTTCTATATATTTTAGTTGTGTTTTAATATTATAACATGGATTCCTGTGGATAACTTATACAAAAAAAGAACTACTATATGTCAAGTAGTTCTTTAAAATTTATTTTATATCTATTTTAATCAAGTAATTCTAACGGATTTATATCTAAATATTTATATATCTTTTCAAATTCTTCAATCGTAAATGATGTTTTCCCATTTTCTTTATTCTGATAAGTTCTTTCTTTTATTCCTAACATTTGACTCATATCATATTGTGTAATTCTCTTAGATGTTCTTAAATCTTTTAATTTATTAATTTTCATATTATCACCTCATTAATTTTAAAAATAAACAATATAAATTGCTTTTAATGCAAAATATAAGAAGAATAATAAGCCTAATACTTTTACTATTTGTAATGTAGTCTTAATGTGTTGATTCATTAAATCACCTCATTTACTTTTAATATTAGGTGTGTTACAATATACCTATACAATGTATCTATATAGGTATATTGTATTGGCTATTAATGTTTAATTATGTAGATAAGTATTAATAACCAACCGATACAAGAACATAAAGAAATCAAAATATGTTCAAGTGATTTAAAAACTTGGACAAGGAGCTTTTCAAGTTGTGCTACCAACTCGATTAGCTCTTTTATTTTGTCTTTAGTTATTCTCATAACGTCACCCCCTAATATTAAATTATATAGATAAGATTAATTCTTATCTTAAGTCTATTATAATACATGAAATAAAATTCGTCGATATAAAAATACGAATTGGATATAAAAATAGACTAGATATATTACAATCTAGTCTATTGAGTGTTATTAAATTATTTTATTTAATGTTAAGTATTTCCCTTGCTTCTATGTCATAAAGATTTATAAGCTTTTCAATTTCTGACGCTGTAAACTCTGTTTTACCTTTTTCTTTATTTTGATAACTTCTTACAGACATATTTAAATGATATGCTAGTTCGGTTGGAGTTAATTTATTATCTTTTCTTAATTGTGAAACTTTGTCTAGTTTCATTCTATCACCTACTTTACAAATAAACTATATACATGGCTTTTAATGTAAAATAAAGGAATATACATAATCCTAAAAATCTAAGTATTTTAAAGATTGTATTTGTATGTTGGTTCATTAAATCACCTCTTGTATAATTAATATTGGGTGTGTTACAATATACCTATATAATGTACTTATAGGTATATTGTAAGGGTTTTATGTTATATTAATTAAATATAATATAGATAAAAATAAAAACCCAGCCTAATAAAGATATTAAAGATATAAAAATATGTTCAGCAGATTTGACTATCTGAACTATGAGCTTTTCAAGTTGTTGCACCAACTCGATTAGCTCTTTTATTTTGTCTTTAGTGAACTTCATCAAGACACCCCCAATATTAAATTATTTAGTAAGTTTTTCTTACTATGATTATATAGTATCATAAATGGAATAATATGTAAATAAATTTCGGTAAAATTTTGCTGAAATATATTAGTATATTAAAATAGACTAGATCTATCACAACCTAGTCTATTGAATGTTATACTATACATTTTTTCTATCTAACAAACTTAATACTTCCTCATCACTTAAATTAAGTACGTCAAATATCTTTTCCAAATCTCCAATATAAAAAGGTCTTTGCCCATTCTCCTTACTTGAATAACTTCGATAAGACATATCAATATAAGTAGATAATTGTTGTTGTGTTAATCCCCTTTCAAGTCTATATTGTTTTAATAAATCTAATTTCATTAATTAGTATCCACCTCCTAAAGCAATCGTTTAATGTTTATTATTAATGCAATAATAACTATTAAACAACCAATACCGTACAATATACATGTTCTTGTATCTCTTTTCATAGCTTGTTTAAATGTGTTATAATATATAGTAGACGTATCACCTATACAAGAGTCGGTACACTCTTGTATAGGCTCATTGTTTTACTTATTAATAAAACAATAGATAGTTATTAAAGAACTAATAACACTTACTGTATTAAAGATAATAATAAATACTATCTTTAATGTTAAAACTTTGTTGATACGTCTACTATGCTTACCCACATTATTGTACCTCCTTTCTGTTAAATTTTGGTACAAGTTTATTATATCATTAACTACTACAATATTGCAAGTATAAATGTGAAGAAATTAGTATATATTATTTATATATTTGTTTAAATGATGTTATATCAATGGTTGTAAGTTACAAAGTTTGATTGGTGTTGAATGATGCTAAATGATGTATATAAGACTTTGTAATCCATAATAAAAAAATTTGTTCTATAGCAAAATAATATTTTATATAGATATCAACAACTAAAAATTGAAATGCAGTGATTACAACAGGTTTGTAGTCTAAGAATTATAATGACTGACATTTTACTGACAAAATAGAAAGTGTAGTTGTTGTAAGTGTTAAAAATGCTAGGTTTTAGGAAAATGGCATAAAATACTTACTTTTATGTCCTTTTTTACTGACAAAAATATATATTTTTAAAATAAGATAAAAGTAATATTTTAATTAATTAAATAAAGTAAATGGAGTATTTTACATATTAAAATAAATAAAAATGAGGTAGGGGGTATTTTATGGAAAGCGGCTTGTTTGTCAGTAAAATTTTGCGTGTAGTCCTTTCATTTCCACATTTCAAAAAAAATGCAGACGGATTTACAGACGAAATAGTTCTGTATTTTCCACATAAAACAAATATTTATCTAAAGATATTTCTTAGATTTTTACTCTTAAATTACATTCTCAACAAGGAAAATATAAAATAAAAGTGTATGTATTGATTACATAAAAATAACTAATACATATAAAAATATTAAATACAAAAAATAACTTGAAATATAGGAAGATTTATTAAATTAGAATTAAAATGTCGTCTGTAAGAAAATAAATTTCAATATTTTACTTAAAATTAAAATTAACATCTAAAAAAACACAAATAGTATAGTTAAAGAAATTGATTTATTGGTTTGGAAATAGTTGATATATGATTTAAATATTAACTAAAAATTTTTAATAATAAATTATTAGTTTAAATTTAAATAATATATAGTTCTAATTTAGTGCTAATTTTAACTAATAACTAAAAAATGTCATTTTATAGTTGAATTTTTGTGCAAATTTAATGTAATTATCAAGTTTTTATATGGTATAATATATTTAGCAAATATTTACTTAGGAGGAATAAAAATGGAAGAAAATTACCAAGTTATAGGCTTAGATATAGGAAGAGGATACGTAAAAGGATATAGTAAGTACAATGGAATGGTTAAAGAATGTTTATTCAAATCAGTATTTGGTGATGGAAGAAACATAGATTTTGAGAAATATGAAAATCCAATATACATAGATTTTGAAGGTGTAAGTTATTTTATTGGCTTATTAGCGGAAAAAGAAAGTATAACACCTATAAGAAATTCTGATGACTCTAAAATATCTTTGACAATGAGAATATTAGTTGCTGCTGCTCTTAATGAAATAACTGTAGCTGATGAAGTAAAAATAATGTTGGGTGTTCCATATAAATCATTTAGAAAAACTACATTAAAAGAAGTAATAGATACATATAAAGGTAAGACATTCAAAATAAAAGATAAAATAAAGGGTGGATATAAAGAAATAAAAATATCTGACATATCCATATTTAGAGAAGGGGATGCCGCTTTATATCATTTGTTAGAAGGTGAAGTGAATGAAGACAAGGCGGTTGGTGTGGCTCATATAGGATTTAGAACCACAGAATTATCCTACTTTGAAAAAGGTTTTGTATTTAATGACAAACTATCAGATACATTAGAAGCCGGAAATCAAGATGCTTTAACAATAGTTCAAAAACAACTTAAAGATAGAGGTATAATAAGAGAGCTTAATGAAATAGATAGTTCTAATGATTATGATGAACTTAAAAAGGCTGCCTATATTATGGCATCTGAAAGTACAGCTCAAAGAATAGCTTCTAAGTGGAAAAATATAGATGAAATGGATGTATATGTGAGTGGAGGTACTGCATTACATATGACATTTGATAATAGATTCAAAGTCTCTAAAGACGCTCAAATGGTTACAGCTAAAGGATTATTTGAAGTAGGTATGGAACAATTCTAGGAGTGATATTATATGAAAAAATCATCTAGCTTTTATTTAGAAGAAGATATATTTGGTGAAATAGAAAAATATCAAAATGATAAAAATATAAGCAGTAGAAATACAGCTTTGGAAAGAATAATATTAGAGTGGAAAAATCTTCAAGAAGAAAATAAATTATTAAAACAATGTTTAGGCAATGGTGTATATAGGACAAATAAAAAGACAAGTGTTACTGAAGAAAAAAAAGATATAAAAAAAGAAAATCCTATTATTAAGAATATATTTAATAATATGCCAGATTAAATAAAAATATCTACTCAAGAAATTTTGGGTAGATATTTAAAAAAAATATTGAGAACATAGAGGGTATGTGATATAATAGAAATAGAACATAGAGGGTAATAAAATTTCTGAAGCAACATGTTGCGAAGAACAATTGCAAGATGGTTTTTATCTTGTAATTGAAATAAAATTTATAGGAAAAGAGGTAGATATTTATAGTTAGAGGTAATGAATTTATAAAAGATGTTATTGTAACAGACAAAAGAACAGGAGAAATATTAGAATATAAAGGAATGAAAAGAGGTGAGGTACTTGAAATTGGAAAGAGAAAAAAGAGCTTTTCGCCAGAGCAAAAGGCTATTATGAATAACAAAAAAGAATTACCATACCATAATTTTAAATTAGGAGGTTTTGTATTTTGTACTTATGTTAAAAATGAATTATTATTTAATGAAGTAAATATAAGTAAAGCTAATATAAGTAGGTTAATATATCTTGCAACATATCTAAACTATAATACAGGAAAGGAAAATTTATTGGTTAGATATTCTCAGTTTAAAGAAATGATTCCTATAGATAGAAAAAACATGAGAGAAATATTAAATCTTAAAGATAGGGCATTTAGAAATTTTTTAGCAGACGTAAAAAAATGTGAGTTATTATATGAATCTAATAATAAATTTTATATAAATCCAAAGTATTTTACTAAAGGAATTCCTAATTTTGAAAATAAAGAATATACAAGAATATATATAAATACTAGTAGATTTCTTTTTGAACATTGCACACCAAGACAACATAAACAATTAAGTTATATATATCAACTCATACCATATATACATTTCGAGAGTAATATCTTATGTTTAAACCCTCATGAAACAGATATTTCAAAAATAAAAAAAATTAGTTTATATAAAATTTGTCAATTATTAAATATTAGTACAATAAAACAAGATATGAACAAATTTAAAAAAGAATTACTTAGATTTTATATAAAAGTAGAAGATGATAAATATTATTTTTTTAAATATGTAATTATTGAAGGGAATAATAAAAATACAGATTATTTTGTTATAAATCCTTGTGTAATATGGAAGGGAAATAATTTAAATTTAGCAAAGAAAACAATTGATTTATGCTTTTTTAATTGTATTTAGAAAGTCTGTCTAAGAATAAGAGGTAATGAACTATAAAAATTAACAAAAACATAGGAAAAACAGTTAAAAAATTAAATTTAGGGGTGGCACAGAAATGTGACCAAAAGGCAAAAAAACGGCACAGAAATGTGACCAAGAAAATTAATTAGATAAAATCTTATAATATAGAAAAGGAGAAGTATGAAAGAGAAAAAAATAGAATTAATATATTTAGAAGATTTAGATGAATCAGAGAAGACAGGAGTGCATAAAAATAGGTATCAAATATTGAATGAGGAATATGAACAAATGATAGATACATATACAGAGATGAGTAAATGGTCTTCATATGATGTCGTAAATGAAAGGCATAAGGAGGATTTTAAGGATGAACTATGGGATTATGATGATACAGATTATGATGATGGATTGCAAGGAAAGGAGATATAATATTGATATATAATAATAACAATTTTTATGAAGAAATAGATGGTAAATCTGCACAAGATTACATAAAGAACTTAGATTATAGCATAGACAATAGCAAAGATAGAATTAAATACATAGAGGAACGATTAGGGGTAAAACACACATGGTTTGAAGAGTCAAATAGAAATTATATAGATACATTTTATAATACTCTTACAAAAAGAAATGAGAATATTATTACTAGAGTGAAATATCAAGAAAAAAAACAATTCAATGATAAATTTTGGGAAAATATATTTGAGCAAACATCAGATAGTCCTTTAGATAAAGATGGTGTATATTATGTTATTATTGATGGAGAAGAAGTAGTTATGGATTATAATAGATTCATTACTTGGTGTGACTATAATCAGATTAATCCAGTCGAATATATAGATGTTAAAAATCCCTTTAGTAATAGTAATGGTACATGGGAGTATACACATCATAATACATCGAAAATTAAGTTGATATTAAATAAAGCTGACAGCACATATTCCACTTCTAATATAGCAAAAACATTAGAAATAATGGGGAGTTATATATTATCAGCTGATGATAAACCTAAGGAAACTAAAATAAGAATATACAATTCAAAAGAGTTATTTAATAGAGCATGTCAGGAAGAAGCACTTCTAAATAAAATAGCACCTGCAAATGGTGGAAATATAAATTCAAACACTTCTAATAAAGATGGATTCCTAGAAGACAATTCCTTTGCATTTTTTCAATTACCTAAAAACTATAAAAAAATAAAAGATATAAAAGTCAAACCTAAGGATATTAGAAAATATCCAATTATAAAAACATACTCAGATACTTATGAATGGTATAAAGCTAAATATAAAGAATTAGGACATAAACAATTAAGTAAAGAAGAGTTAAAACTTAAGAGAATAGTTAGGAAGAATTTAAATGCATTAAAAAATGATATGACTGATGCTAAAAATTCTATAGAGAGACCTATTATATGGAAAGCACCATTAGCAGATGCTGGAAGCCCAGAATGGGACTATTTAGATATGTTTGATAAATCACATGTTAAAGAGCTTCTAAAGGTTCAAAAGGGAAATGATTTACAAGATGATTTAACATGTATAGTTATGGATTTAAATAATATTATATCTAAGACTGAATTTACTACAGTACAAAAAGATATTTTAAATTTATATAGAAAAGATAAATCATTAGAGTTTATTTCAAATTTAATGAATATAACTCCTCAAGCAATAAATAACCAAATAAATAAAATAGTAAACAAAATAATAGATACATATGAAAAAAATTATGAAGAAAATTATTATTATATATCTGTTTGTAAAGGAAAATATAAAAAATGTAGCAGATGTGGAAAAATTAAGCTGCTATCTAGGTTTGATAAAAATGGTAAAAAGGGATATCGCTCAAATTGTAAAAACTGTAATTAGCTGGTGGGGAAAAGTGGTTTAAAAAAGGGTCGCTTAAAAGATATTACTTATGTAAGGGGTTAATAAAAATAATAAAATTACCCCTTACTATCATCAAATGAAAATTATATAAGAAAAGGGAGATTAAGAAAATATGAAAAAAGTAGATTTTTTAAAAGAAGTAGCAGAAGAATTAGGTGTGTCACAGATAAGAGTAAGAGAGATACTTGATGTGATAGAAAAAAAAAGAAACGAAGTACTACAAGATGGTGAAGAATTGACGTTGATGGGAGTTAAATACCTAACTAAAATACAAAAAGGTAAAGAAGGAGAAATAACTCTTAAAGATGGAACTAAAAAACCTTGGAAAACTGAGGAAAAAAGAGTTCCAAAATTAAAAATAGCTAAATCTCTAAAAGATGCAATTGTATAGAGAGTGTATGGGTTAAAAGCCCCTTCATATGGTGACATATGATAGCAAACCTAGAATATGCTAAAAGTTAATACAATTAGCAGAGATAGCTCATTTTGAGAAGCTCTAGTGGCTAGTAATAGGTATCTTACAATATAAGATGATGATGCCACTAAAAGGAATGTAGCTCAGGTGGTTAGAGCGTCAGAATGTAGTTCTGGAGGTCGTGAGTTCAACTCTCATTATTCCTACCATTAAGATGGGAGTAATGTCCCCAGTTCACTAAGATGAGAGTAAAATCTCCAATAAGAAATAGTAGAAAGAGACTTAATTATAAGTCTCTTTTTTGTTAAAGTAGCAGTCTCCAAAACTGTGCAAATATTATGCTATGAAGGTTCAAGTCTTTCTGCTCCTGCCAAATATGGAGAGGTACTCAAGTGGTAAAGAGGATAGTTTGCTAAACTATTAGGTCAATTAAATGATACAAGGGTTCAAATCCCTTCCTCTCTTCCAATAAAAGAATTTGTTGTTTTAAAATAATATTTTAATTAAAAGGGAGATGTTTTTATGGTTAAATATAATGTTCATAAAGCTTTAGCAGAAAAGAAGTTATTAGAAGATAAGATAGATAGATGTATTAGTAATTTTAAAATTGTAGGTACTAAAAAAGGTTCTGATAAAAATGTATATGAAACAAAAACAAGTGTAGAAGATTTTAATGTAGAAGTTTCAAGTAAATACCAGCAAATAGAAGATTTAATATATAATTATAATGCATTAGATAAAGCAATTAATATCTCTAATGCTATAACAAATGTTCAAATTGGTAATAAAAATTATACAGTTTTAGAAGCAATAAAAAGAAAAAATAGTATAGAATTAGATAAATCCTTGTTGAGACAAATGGTTAGTAACTATGATTGTATGATGTCTGAAGTAAATCGTAGAAATGAAGAAGTACAAAGAAATACAGATAAAATGTTTGAGGAAAAAGAAAAAAGTAAAGATGGAGCAGAACTTATTTCATTTTATAAAAAACAACAAGAATGGTCTTTAGTAGACCCTTTAAAAGTAAGAGAGAAAATAGAAAAGTTAAGGGATGAAATAGAAGAATTTGAAAAAGAAGTTGATTTTGCATTGAGTACATCAAATGCACTTACAATTATAGATGTAGATTTAAAATAGTCTTTAATTAGGCTATTTTTTAATTTGCAGGTTAGGCGAATAACATAAATTATAAGTTCCCATTGGTTTTGGGTTAAAAATCAAACTGCTTATATAAAAGTGATGGGTACATACAAACGAAACGATTGTACTGTATAAAAGAGAATAATGGATATAAAGCTTAAAGTTAAAAATTCAAATGTAAAATCTCAAGGATAAAAGATTAAATTATTAAAATAGTAAAAATAAAATAAAAAAGTTATAGAAAATCCTTGATAAATGCTAAATGCGTTAACTTATATTAGCTATTGTTAGCTACAAGGCTGCCTAATTTGCAAATAAATATATTCCCAGTAGAGTTAGTAAAATTATAAAAAAGGTGAGAGTACATGAAAAATAATAAAGGAACAGTATTAGAAAAATGTGAAATAATAAAACAAGAAAATAATACATATAAAATTATAGAACATTTGAAAGATGGAGACCATGAAGTATTACTTAGTGATGTTTTGGATAAGTATACTGGTGATACAGATTTAAACATAACGATAAGATTAAGTGAAACAATAGTCCAATAAATTAACATTGGGCTATTTATTTTTACTTAATATATCGATAATGATATTTATGTGATAAACAGGGAGATATTGAATATGGAAGACATATTGAAGAGAAAAGAAGATGAATCTTTGATTGATTACAGGTTTAGAATACGATTAGCAAAAGCTAATAAAGAGATAGATTTGGATTGGGGAGAGATAGTTGAACTATTAGGGTTAGAATGTTCTCCAGACCATTGTAGAAAGGTTTCTTATGGCTTGAAAGAGGCTTTTGATTATCTTAATTCTAAGATACAGGATAATTCTACTCAAGAAGAGATTGATAAAATAAATGAGAAAATATTAGAGTTGAAAAAGATGAAAGTACAGTTATCTGATGAAAGGTCATTAGTAAATAAGAAAATAAGAGAATATTCAAGAATGGATAATATAATTGATTTATTTAATAATAAAATAGATGATATATCACTTCATAAGCCGTTTCTAAGTGATTCTAGTTACAAATGCTATGAATCTTCAAATCAAGAGGCTATTATGCTAATTTCAGACATACATTATGGATTAGAGACTATTAATGCATTTAATAGATATAATTCAGAAATATTCAAGATAAGGATACAATATTTAAAAGATAAAATTATTGAATATAGTAAGTTACATAAGGTTAAGAGACTGCATGTAATGCTACTTGGAGATTTAATTTCTGGACATATACATAATTCTATAAGATTAGAAAATAGAGAAAATATAGTTGAACAAATTATAGAAGTATCTGAAATACTTAGTGAATTTATATATGAACTATCTAAAGAAATTGATAAAATCATTGTTTATTCAGCATGTGGAAACCATGATAGGATTCTTCCTAAAAAAGATGAAAATTTAGATAAAGATAATTTTACACTATTAATAGATGAATATATAAAGCTAAGAATTAAAAGTTTAGGCAATGTAATATTCCAAGAAAATATATATGATAATGATATAATAGTAGCTAAAATATGTGGAAATACATGTTTCGCAGTACATGGAGATAAAGATAAAATGTCTACAGCAATTCCTAAATTGACCTCTCTTATAAAATTAATTCCTGATTATATCTTTATGGCTCATTTACATAATTGTAAGGAAGATAATTATGGAGAAAGTGAAATATGTGTAAATGGAAGTTTCTCCGGAACGGATTCTTATGCTAAGAATCTAAGATTAAGTTCATACGCAATGCAAAAATTAATGATATTTAATGAAAGTGGGAGAATATGTACTTACAATATAAATTTAAGTAAGCTATAAGTTATTTATTAAGAGCTGAGTTAAGTTTATATTGTAAATTTAATTCAGCTCTTAATTGAGTTGAATCTCCCTATTAACCACTAGAGAACTAAATCTCTAGTGGTCTTTTTTAATGGTGGTGATGTTATGAATGGCAATTAGTAAAACAAAGTGTTTGAATTGTGGTGAAGAAAAATATACAGATAGATATTTTTGGAAAAGTCATAGTGAAATATTTACTTTAAATAAAAGACTTCCAGTATGCAAAGAATGTTTTAGAGCTAGGTTTTTACTATTAAATGGGTGTTACAATGGAGAACTTGTAAAGGCACTAAAACATATATGTTTCAACTTTGATGTTTATTTTGATGAAAAATTAGCTAAAGAACTTGCAGATAAAAAAAATAAAGATGAATTAATAGATGAATATATGAAAATTATTAATAGAAATTCAAAATATAAGGGAAAGACATCTTTAGATAATTTATTGAAAGAAATATATACAGGAGGTAATAATAATAAAAATATAGTCATAAATGATGAAATTAAATTAAAATGGGGAAGAGGTTTTGATGATTATGAGTATAAAATCTTAGAAAGAAAATATAAGGAATATAAAGAATATTATGAACCAGAATCATTAACTGAAAGAAAATTGTTTGAAGAGATTTGTATTATTGAATTAGAAAAAGATAAATCAAGAGAAAAGGGAGATATGAAAGCTTTTAATGATCTCTCTAAATTAGTATCAAGTAAAATGCAAGATGCTGAAATAAAGCCTAGTCAGAAAAAGAAAGCTGGAGATTCGCAAGATGATACATTTGGAATGAAAATGATGATATATGAAAAAAATAAACCTGTAAATGATAGGTTAAAGGAATATGAAGATGTAGATGGATTTGAAGCTTATGTAAATAAACATATGAAAAAACCACTTGCTGTTGCATTAGGTTTGGCTACAGGTAAGTATTCGATAAATGATGGCGATAAAGATATTAAATTTAAAGATGATGTAAGAGACATTTTAGAAGGTAATAAAAATGAGGACTAAATATGAAAAAAGAGAGCTGTCATCTAATGATTCATCCCGAAATCTACTAGAGAGTATAGGAGAGTATTGGGGTGCTTTTTATCTCGCAAATCCACATAGATTCTGTATGGATTACTTTGGATTTAATCTACATTTATTTCAACAGATATTAATTTATATGATGATGAAGTCTGACCAATTTGTATTTATTGCGTCTCGTGGACTGGGAAAATCATGGCTTCTAGGAGTGTTTTGTTGTGTTATAGCTGTATTAAAGCCAGGTACTTGTGTTTTAATAGCAGCAAAAAGAAAGAAACAAGCAAAACTACTTATTACAAGTAAAATTTTAGGTGATTTATACTTAAAATCAGATACTCTGAAAAGAGAAATTAAAAGTTTCCAAGTAAATGCACAAGAAGTATCTATAGATTTTTGGAATGGAAGCAGAATAGAAGCTGTTGTATCTAATGATGATGCAAGAGGTTACAGAGCTAATGTTCTTATTGTTGACGAATATAGAATGGTGGATGAAGGAACTGTAAATGATGTTTTAGTTCCATTTTTAACAAACCCAAGACAACCAGGATATTTACAGAATCCTAAATATAGATATATGCAAGAAGAGAATAAAGAAATTTATCTTAGTTCAGGCTGGTATTCTCAGCATTGGAGTTATAAAAAGTTTATGGAAACAGTAAAAGGTATGCTTAGTGGTGAAGATATGTTTGCATGTAGTATTCCATTCACTTGCTCTTTAGAACATGGACTATTAACTAAAAAAAGAATACTTAAAGAAATGAAAAAAGAGAGTATGAGTGATGCTTCTTTCATGATGGAGTATTGTGGAGTGTTTTATAATGAATCAGACGATGCTTTCTTCAAATCATCTTGGGTGAATCCATGTAGGGTATTGGAAAGTATGTTTTATCCTCCTAGTGATATAGAGTATCTTGAAAATAAGAAAAAAAGAGATAAGAAATATCATCTTAATAAGATAAAAGGAGAAATACGAATTATTGGTGCAGATATAGCTTTGGCCAGAGGAGTTAAGAATGATAATTCTATTTATACTTTGATGAGGATGCTTCCAAATGAAGGCACATATAAAAGATGTGTTGTCCATATAGAAGCATATAATGGTATGGAAGCTGAAAAACAAGCAATAAGATTAAAACAATTATTTTCAGATTTTCAGGCAGATTATATGATATTAGATACGCAAGGTATAGGAACAACTGTATGGAGCTATATACAGAAAGCAAATTATGATTCAGATAGAGATGAATGGTATGATGCTTACACATGTTTTAATGAAGATAATACTGTTGACAAGTCACTAGCAAAAAAATCACTTCCTGTTGTATATTCCATGAAAGCTTACGCTGATGAAAATCATAAAATGGCTATGTCTTTAAGAGATGTCCTTACAAATAGAACCTTAGAACTTCCTATAAGTGATATTGAAGCAAAAGAAATGATATTAGAAAAAGAAATGATAAAGGCAGATGAAATAGATAAAAAGGCAGAATTAGAAGCAAAATATATTGCCCCTTATCTTCAAACAACGGCTTTAGTGAATGAGTTAATAAATTTAGAATATAGTGCTGATGGAGGAAAAATTAAAATAAAGGAAAAAAGTGGAGCAAGAAAAGATAGATATTCTAGTTTGGCTTATACGAATTTCTTAGCAGATTATCTGGAAGAAAAAGAGAAAAGAAAAAATAGAAATAATCAAAAAACTGTTATGATTTATTGGTAAGAGATGAGGTGAATAAGTGGGCAAAAAAAATAATAATAAAAGCAAGTCTAAAGACAACAATTCTACACAAAATCAAATCAATATGCTAAATGCTCAAATTGGAAAATATGCCTCAGTAAAAGAATCCACAACATTAGCAACAGAAATGTATAAGTTAAGAAGTATAAGCAGAGACAAATTAAGAAAAGCTCTCTCCAATCCATATCAAATTTCAAATACGGATATACTTCAGGATGCAAGTATGATATTAAAAGCTACATCTGGCACATATAGAAGAGTTTTAAATTTAATAGCTAATATGAATACTTTTGACCATATCTTATACCCAAAAGACATAAGTAGATTAAAAACAAAAGAAAAAATAACAAAAGCATATATGAATTCGGCGAGTCAATTAGAAAAATATAATATAAGATTTACATCAGCTTGGATAACCGAAAAAGTATTGGAATTAGGAGAGGTTTATTTATATAAGATAGAAGATAATTCAGGGATGGTTTTACAACAGATACCAGCAAAATTTTGTATGATAACAATGATAGAAAATAATGTAATGAGATACGCTATAAATATAAAAAAACTTACTGACAAAAACATAATATCCTTTCCAGAAGAAATTAAAAACATATATAAAAAATATAAATCTAATTTACTTACACGAGAAGAATTAATTGATAATACATATTTTCAATTAAGTGATAAAGCAGTAGCATTTAATTATGATTTAGATTCAGTGAAAGGAGTTCCATTTTTTTGCTTTATATTTGACGATTTAATGGAGCTTGAAGATATGAAAGATTTAAAAAGCACAAATGCAGTAATAGAAAGTATTAAATTAATACATCAAAAGATACCATTTGGCAAAAATGATGAACCACTAGTAGACCTTAATTTAATTCCCATATATCACAATTCAACAAAAGCAAATCTACCAAAAGGAACAGCAATAACTACAAATCCTTTAGAGTTGGAAACACATACTCTTTCAGATGGAAAATCTAAAATAAATGATTATGTAAAAGAAGCAAAAGAGTTTATATTTGATAACGCTGGAATAAATACAGCCTTACTTAACTCTGACAAGATAAATAATGAATCTATCTTAAATGGTATTATTGCAGATAGCTTAATTCCTATGAGGATTCAACAAATGATAGAAAATTGGGTTAACTTTGAACTAAATAAAGACAAGAAGGCAAATTTATTTAATATGAAGTTTATTGGAACTACTCACTTTAATAAAATGAATTTATCCAAACAGTATCGAGAAGATATGGGATACGGAGGGAGTAAAAGTTTGTTTATTGCAAGTACTGGGTTTACTCCACTTCAAGCTATAAACACTTTACAAGCAGAAAAATTAATGGGATTTGATGAGTTTTTAATACCTCAACAAACATCTCATACTCAAAGCAGTGGTAGACCAGACAAATCTGATATAGGGACAGATAATGGTAATTCTACTCAAGCAAAAGGAAATGGGGAGAATGATTAGTTATGAGTAAGTTTATATATGCTTTTTCTGAAGACGATAAGAAATTATTAATAGAAAAAGGATATCGTTTTATATGTGAAAACAAGTTGAATAATAAGATTTTATATGTTTTTGAAAATAAATCAAAATTAATAAATAATTTCAGTAATGAAGAAATGAAAAGATTTATATTTACTAGCAAAATACGTTTTTAAAAGGAGGTGAAAAAAATAAAAATATTAAAATTACCTTGTAATTTAAAACATTATTCAGATAAAAAAAAATTGGAAGAATTAAATAGTAATCTTTTGCCTGTGTATATCTATGTTATGCATGAAGGTACAAATCCAAATGGAACTAAATTTTATGAAGAAGCTATTGATAAAGCTGAACCAACATTAAAAAATGTTCCAATTCTAGGATATGTAAAAATAAATGAAGATGGAAAATATGACTTTGATGGTCATAATGTTTTAACACAAGCAGTTCAAACAGATGAAGGGTTTATATTAGAAGAATATTATGAAGAACGAATAATTGGCGTTATACCAGAAACAAATAAATATGAAAAGGTTGAAATTGATGGGCAGAAGTATGTTAAATGTAAAGGATATATATATAAATCATATAGCAATCATGCTTACGATATAATTATGGATTCTGATGAAATAGAAATTTCAATGGAAATAGATATAAATGATTATCAATTAGATGATTCAGATGGATTTTATAATATAAAAGACTATGTATATCATGGAATTACATGTCTTGGTTCTGATGTAAAGGGAGCTATGGGTTCAAATTGTTGTTTAACTAAATTTTCAAGAAAAATTAATTATAAAGAAGAAATATCTAAAATATGCTCAGAAATTTATGCATTAGAACATGGAGAGGGGGAAAAGAATTTGCCAAATAAGAATCAAAAACTTAATAAAAATTCTGAAGGATATGCTTTAGCAGTGAGTAATCTTAGTGCTGAAATAAGAAATAAGTTAAAAGAATACAAAGTCGAAACTGAGAATTGGTATGGTGAAAAAGTTGAAGTACAAGCTTTTTATTATAATGATTTAATACCAGAAGAGAATATTGTTATAGTTGAAGATGAAATTAACTGGGGGTATTATTATGGCATTCCATATATAGTTAATGAAGATGTTGTCATTTTGGATTATGAAAATAAAAAAGCATATATACAAACTTGGAGGGAAAAACAAGAAGGAGAAATAGTACAGGTTTTTAGTAGACAAGAAAAATTAAAAAAAGAAATAATAGAGAAATTTACTGAAAAACAAAACGAAATATCTAATTTAAAAGCCAGTTTAGAGCCGTTACAGGCATTCAAAGAAGAAAAAGAATTTGAGTTATTTAAATCTAAAGTTGATGATGTAGCTCAAAAATTTGAATTAGCAGAAGATGAAATTAAAGATATAAAAATAAAAGCTTATAATAAGGAAATCACATTAGATGAATACAAGAAAGAATTGGGTTACATATTTGCATTAAAAACTCTTAGCAATAAACAAAGCGAAAAGGAAAATTTTAGTAGAAATGATGATAAAAATAATACGATAAAAATACCTATAAGTAATAATAATGATAGTTTTAGTGAACCAGAAGAAATATCTTTTATAAAAAAATATTCAGATAAAGAATAATAGGAGGAATTTACATGAAGAAAGATAAAGCAATAATACAAACAGATAAAGTAAAAAATCCTGATGTTTTAACAGGTAAATATGTTGTTCCATCAGAGGATACCAATCCAATAAATTTAGAAAATGGTGCTGTAATAAATATTGGAGAACTTGAAGACACGGAGTATGGTAGGGATACCCATAAAATATATAAAGTTACAAATGACACATTAGATTGGGGTATAGTTGATGACCCAGCAACTATGTATGATGAAAGATTAGATGAAAGAGATTACGAAGTTTCTCCTGGTCAGATATGTAGATGTAGACGACTAAAAAAAGGAGATGAGGTAACTATATCTCTATTACATATAGCAGATAAAAGTATTGCAGTAAAAGACAAGTTACAATTAAAATCTGATTCGTTTCAGTTTGAAAAATTGCCTACAGCAGATGCTAAAACTCCAGTAGCAGAAGTATTAGAATTATGGAACTATGAAGGTCAAGATTCGGTTACAATAAAAGTTTTATAAAATCAAATAAAATTAACAAACAGGAGATAACAGTCTATAACTGTTATTTTTTTATGCAAAAAAATAGAAAAGGAAGTGTGTAAATTAATGGCAACAGCAAAAACTTTAAAGAGAATAGCTCATGAGCTATATACAGATACATTTAGAGAATATACAGATAGAGATGGAAACACAATAACATATAGAGATGCTGAAAGTGCAATAAAGAATAAATTAAAAGAAATGATGGGAGGAGAAAAATATAATTATTATAAATTCCAAGAAAATAAATGGGGATTTTATAATTTAATATCAGAATTAATATCTGATGATATTAATAGATTAAATGAGGAAGTATTTAGTCCATTTTGTGATTTTGAGAACTTTGATTTAGGAGATAAAAAAGAATTTACTGTTGAAAATACTAATTTATTTAAAGTTGCAAATATAGCAGATGGTGTTAATAGTACAAGAAGACAAAGATTACTTAACAAAAAAGTTCCTACAACAGCATTTAAATTATCTGTTGCTATATATGAAGAAGCAGAGAGATTTATAACAGGAAGAATAAATTGGGTTGTATTTGTGAATAGGGTATCAGATTCATATCATTATGATATTGCTAGAAGAATAGCAAAAACATTTGAAGGTGCATATTCAACAATAAATGCTAAGTTTCAAGCTACAGGTAATTCAGACAAAGTATTATTGGAATTGATAGCTAAGGTAGAAGGGGCTACTGGTAAAAAGCCTATTATATATGGTACTCCACTTGCATTAAGTAATTTAGAAGGTGTTCAAACTGATTTAGAAAAAGAAGAAAAAAGAAAATATGGTTTTATACAAACATTTAGAGGAGGGTATAAAGTACTTAGTTTACCAAATGCTTATGATGAAAATGCAGCAGAAGGTAAAGAATGGGCTTTAGATAATAAGGCTATCTATGTAATACCTGATGGAGAGAAAATAATTAAACTTGGTACTGAAGGAGATGTATTGGTCATAGAAAATACTGATGAAAAAGAAAGAGATGACCAACAAATAGAATATTTTATGGCTCAAAAAATACATTTAGGAGTTGTAACTGCTGCTAAATTTGGAGTTTATAAAATACAATAATTGAATTAGAAGGTGGTTATACACATTCTTTTTTTAATGGGAGGGAGATTATTATGGCAAAAGCTAAAAAAGAAAATATTTCTAAAACAGAGGTCAAAGCTAATACTTTAGAAAAGGATATAAAGTCTACTTTAAATAAAAAAGAAGCTAGATTAAATAGATTAGAGCTACAAAGAAAATTGAAACAAAAAAAACAGGAAATAGATATAGAAATAAAAAATATATCCACATGGGATGTTGATTATATTGACCCAAGAGAAAAACAACAAATTTTTTCTTTATCTAAAGTAGGTTCAAAAGATTCAACTGAATTTATAGATTTAGATACTCTTTATAGAATAGTAAGAAGAAGTCCGGGTTTTTTTGAAGAACATAGATTAATAATTTCGGATGTAGATTCTTTAGATGTTGAATGTACTCCAATGGACATAATAGATTTTCTAGGATTGAATAGTTTATATGAACATATAAGAAATCCTAATGAAGACTATTTAGAATATTTCTTATCTGATAAAGTTGATATAAATTCTTTTGAAAAAATATTAAATAAAAATAATGTTGAGTTAACAAGAAGATTAGCTGAGAGGGCAATAGATTTACATAAAAAGAAAAAGTTTGATTCTGGGCTAAAGGCTAAACTATTAGCTAAAAGAATTGGAATAGAAGATTTGTACTTGTTTAGTTAAAGGTGGTGGAATATTTGGGTACACCACTTGTAAAAATATATAAAAAGTTTTTGGATGGTATTAATGATGAAGAGATGTTATTACTATCAAATGAAATAATAGAAAAAATGATGTACAGTTATTTAGAAGATGCTATAGTTGATTTTAATCAATGTAAAAAAGATTTGACTATAAAACATGTTGATGAAAAAGGTGGAGAAATTATTCCTGCTGCTCAACTAAGTTATACATCTAATTATAGTAATAAAAATGCAGAGATAACTTTGATGGGAAAAGATACAAAAGAAGAATACGAATTAGATAAAGATTATACAATAAGCTTTGAAGATGAAAAATTTATAATAAGTTTTGTCGTAGAAACTACAGAAGAGATAATTTTCAAATACAAATATTTAGGAGAAATAGTATCTGATTTAGATTTAGAGGAAATTAAAATATTATCATATGGTATGCAAATACATTGGTTACAACCTAAGATAAATAGAGAAGAAAATTTAAAACAGATGCTAACTGATTCTGATTATAATGCTAAATCAGGTGCTAATATGTTGGCTAAACTTCAAGCAAGAGAAGAGCAATTGAGAACTAGATTTAATAAATATCAACAAAGATACATGCTAAAAAATTTTGAAGGATGGAACTAGCATGAGTTACTTAAGTGATACAAAAAAAAGAATTGGACTTGGCTGTTCAACTCCTAAAGAAAAAAGAATATTACAACTTAGATTAAGTTTTAAGAAATACCTAAAAGAAACACCAACCTGTATTGAAGTACCAATAACTGATATAGATGAAATTTGTATAACAGAAGATACTAAAAGAGCTATAGTTGCAATTAATGATATAACTAATAATGATAAAAGAGCTTTAGATGAAAAAAATCTATTAGTTGAATCTGATTTAGATGTAGATGTGGGTTGCTATCTTTTCTATGATAATTGTTATTGGTTAACTATATTTAAAGAACATAAAGAAATGGATACATATAAACATTTCATAATAAAAAGATGCAATCAATTCTTTAATTATAAATATAAAGGTCAGATGTATAAAATCCCTATAGCTGTTGAAAATTTAACCTTATATTCTGATGGTATGGCAGATAATAAATATACTTCTATCTCAGATACAAAAAGACAGCTTTATTTTGGAAGTAATCCTGTCACTAAAACTATAGATATTGACACTAGAATAATGTTAACTGGTAAAACTGTATTTAGAGTTACTAGTATTAATGACTTTGAGTATAATGGCAGAGAAACGGGGGCAGATGGTCTTATTAAGGCTATTTGTTTACAGGATGCATTGATTTCAAAAGATGATACAATAAATAATGTTGCTTGGAATGATTTATCTGAAAATGATAATATAATTATTCCTTTTAGTAAAATTATGGGGGATGGATTTATTAATCTAGGTGAAGAAAATGAATACAGAATAGACCATTCTCAAGGAGTTGAATGGCTCTTAGACAAGCAATACGAATCTTGTAATATAATTAATCAAGATGAGAAAAAATGTGTCATACAGGCTAATACATTAGCTAAGTATTCTGGCTTAGAAGCCTTTCTATTGGCTAAAGATAAAGATGCAAATGAAATAATAGATACTAAAAAGATAACACTAAGGGGGTAGATATTATTAGCTTATATGGCTTTCCCTAACAAGATGATAAGTAATATTGGAACAACTCTAATGTCAAATCAAAACTTCGCTAAGTTTATGATTTATAATGATGAATCCCAAAAAGATATTTTATCCATGCCTGATATAAAAAATCCAGTTAAAGAGCTTAGAAACAAGAAAGTATTTCTAAATAGAAGAGTAGAAAAAGTATTAAAAGAAGCAGATATATCAGTTTTTATAATAATGACAGAGTATAGACCATGTTCTGAAGGAAGTAGGACAGTTAAAAAAACAAAGATAGAAATTGGTGTTGTTTGTCATGATGAATGTCAGGATACAGCAAATGGTCTAAGAGATGTTGCATTGGTGTGTTGTATAGTTGATATTATAACTCAAAATGAGGAAATAGCTGGTATAGGTAAGATTAAGCTAGAAAATGTATATCAAATGTATAATTTAAATACTGATTATAATGGATTTGTTATAACTGTATCTGCTGAAAGTTTTGGTGATATGTAATGTTAGAGAATTATTATATTACAGGACTACCAATAGTTTTAAATAATATGATGGGTACTATATATCAACCAACTATCGAAGAACTTGTTAAACTTGATATGGTTAACTTAGAGATAGTGAATCCATTTTTAATACTTGAGAAAAGTTATTCTCAGCTATGTAACGAGGAATCATTTGAACTAAAATGTAAATATGACACTATACCCATCTTGGATTTAATGATGTTAACATCAAGGAAAGATTCTTCTGAGAAAATTGAATTACTTAGTGATAAGATAAAAAAATCTTTATCTATATTATATAAAACTGATATTAGAAATATTGAGTATATGAATAATATTAAAATTGGTATTTTAATTAAATTTGATGATAAAAAGAAAAATGCTTTTATAAGTAGAGAGGATTTTGGACTAGTATCAGATTTAATTTTAGAGATGTTTTGTATTGATAAAAAGAATTTATTTAAAGATGATGAAGATAAGTGGATTGAAAATACTGGCTCTGAAAGAGAAAAACAGTTGATTGCACACTTTAAAGAGAAGGAAAGAAAGAAAAGAGAAAAAGAAGCATACCATTTATGTGATTATATAAATATAGTTCAAAATATAAATGGATATATAGAAATAGATGTGATTTTAAAAATGACTTATTGGCAATTAATTAATGTTTATAAGACTAAGATACAATTTAAAAACTATAATGAAAGTTTAGGCTATGCATGGTCATTTAAATATCAAACAGATATGGATAAAATGAAGCATTGGTCTAAAGAGATAAAAATACCACTTAGCACTGTTAAATAGCAGTGCTATTTTTTATGCAAAAAATGAGAGGATGATTTTATAATATGAAAAGATTTGCAGTGAAAGATGCAGGTAATGTAATAGTAAAAAATAAAGTAACAGGAGAAGTATTGTTTTATTCACAGGATTTAAATGCTTTTAATTTTAAGATGGATTCAGAATCAGTTTATGCAAAAGCTAAAGGTGCAAATACAATAGCTTTTGATGGAGCAATAACAGCAAGTTTAACAATGGAACAAGAAGTAATACAAATGGCACAATTAGCGATGTTATTATCTTCTGATATAGATGAAAAAACTGCAAAGGTTGGGAAAAGAAAAGTATTAACATCTGATAGTACTAAGAAAGTTACTTTAGAAAATATAAAGCCAGTTGCAAATAGCATATCTGTATATAGTATAGAAAGTGATGGAATATCTATAATTAAGAAATTACAATTCACTTCATCAGTTACAGGAGCTAATACAGAAATAACAATATCTACAGCCGATTTTAATGCGGGAGATAAAGTAGCAGTATTCTATTTAGAAGAAATACCAAAAGCAAAAGTTGTAAAAATAAAAGAAGAATCTACTGCACCAAATTACGTTGTAGAAGCTGAGGTAATGGTTAAAACTGTGGATGGTGAATATATGGTTTTATACATGAGTGTTCCAAATGCAAAAGCACAAAGAAGTATAGAGTTAAATCTTACTGCTGAGAATCCATCTGGATTTAATATGACATTAGATGTTTTACCAGATGAAAATAAAGAGTATGCTACATTCACATTTATAGGAGATGAAAATCTTAATCCTGCTAGAATGGCTTCAATGCTAGGTGTTGAATTAGAAGATGAAAAAGATACTAAACCTAAGAAATAGTAAAATGCCCTACTCTTAATTGAGTAGGGATTATTTTTTTACGTTTAAATGTGGTTTTAATCGGATTTGAACTTAAAAAAATGAAAGAAGGTGATAAATTGGTATTTTTAGATGATAAGTTTTTATTTGATAATGTTTCAAGTGAATCTATGAACATCAAATTAGTTACATTAGGTGATGATGAAATACTGAATGAATATGGATTGCCTTATGAAGAAGCAATTAAATCTGATATCAGTTTTAATAAAAATCCTTGTTACAGTGAAGATGAAACTACTATAGAACCTATAACATTACAATTCTGTTTATGTAGCGAACATGGGGAGGCTTATGAATGGGATGATTATACGCTAGAAAACATATGTAATTGGTTTTGGCAGAGAGAATTTAAACCTTTTATCAGTTATGACAATATAGAAGAAATATACTATTTCAAAGCGAGAAAGATAATAAAAAGATATACAAAAGATAAAAAAGGTGTATTAGAAATAGAGTTTCAACCATATACAAATTATGCTTATAGAAGCTTTCAAAAAGTCATAACTATCAAGGATACAAGGGAAATTAAACTAAATAATGTGTCTAATGTAGATGAAGAATATGCTCCAGTAATTGATATTGAATGTCTAAAAGAAGGAGATATAACAATTAGAAACTCCACTATCAGCGATAATGAAGAAGACAATTTAGTTATAAGTGGATTAGAATTAAATGAAAAAATAACAATAGATAATTTATACTATACTGTTTTAAATAGTTCTGGTGAGAATAGGTTTAATATTGTTAATAGAAAGTGGATTAGGTTAAGAAGAGGTGTAAATATATTGAAGTTTACTGGAAACTGTAAAGTTTCTATTAAGTGTAAATATCCAATAATAAAATAAGGGAAGGTAAAGATGAGAATTTTAGAATTAAGTGTTGATGAATATAAGCAATTAGAAAATATAAAAGATTCATACTCTAGTAAAGTAGATGAATATGGACTTATCATTAAGGATACAACATTTCGATGTAATGATGATGAATTTATTAATATAAAAATACATAAGAACAAACTATTAATGACAAAGGATTTTATTTGTTTTTATGTAAGACCTATAAATCAATAATAAAATAAAGGGAGAACGATAATATGAATAAAATACAAGTAGATAAATTAATGAAAGATGAGATAAGAGCAATAATACCATTTACAGATGAGAATGGAAAAGAAGAATATATAGAAGTTAGAAATCCTGATAAGGAGACTAAAGAAGAAATATTAAATAAAATATGGATTGGTATGGAGAATCCTGATTTAGCATTGTCCCAAGAAGATATTCTTAAAATGTTGATTGATAAATTGACTAATATAGAATTAAATATTGAAATAGAAGATTTAGTAGATAGCAATATATCTAGTGAATTAGAAACTGTGATGTATCACATATGTCAAATAGGAAATGAATTAACTGCATCTTTATTAATGAACACTGATGTTAAATTAGGTCAGATGAAGAATGAGATATTACAAGACAGGGTTTTAAAAGAAATTGAAGAAACTGAAGAAATTGAAAAAATGAATAATATTAAAGACAAGGTGGTGAATTAAATGGTATTTAAATCATTAGATGAACTAGTTGCCTATACAAAAAATAAGATTGCTGCATCTATGCCAAAAGTTGGAAAAGAAATGAAAGAAATTATGAAAGAAGAAGTAAATAAACAGGTTTATTCTGGTTATACTCCAGTTGGAGAATGGAATCCTAATGTTTGGGGAGGTAGAACAGGACAATTATTAGATGCTATAGATGTCACAGAACTCTCTTCTAATTCTGTCACTTCAGAGATACAAAATAATGGAAATTGGGTGGATGCATTTACACGTAATTCAGCATTTCCAATGGAAAGATTAGAAAAGGGGAAAGTCTGGGGTGTTGGCGGATATAGACCTCAAACAAATATAATGGAAGAGAGTAATTCTAAAGCACAAGAGAGAGTTCCTAAATGTTTTAAATCAACTATGAATGGACTGGGAGTGCCAGTAGAATAAATATTTTATCTTTGTCGAATTTTAACGGTTTGAACATAATATATTGACCGATATGATAAAATCATAGAATATTTTATGGGGAAATATATTATGTTTAAGAAAAAGTTAATAACTGTAGTAATGAGTATAACTATGATTAGTGTAGGAAGTTTTTCATATGCTCATTCAGGAAGAACCGATTCATCAAGAGGTCATTGTGATAACAAAATAAGTCTTGTTTAGGAAGTTATCACTATCATTGTGGTGGATATCCAACTCATTTACATAAGAATGGGGTTTACCCTTATACTGGAGATGGAAATAGTTCTGGAACAATGATTTTAGTAAACAATGAAGAGAAGCAAAAGAAACCTGTTGGAGAAAAAGGATATAATCAAGGATACGAGGATGGTTATAAAGAAAACTATAGTTCATCAAGTTATAGTGGAGATTATAGCGATACATATGAATTAAAGTACTCATAAGGATATGAAAAAGGCAAGGCTAAATTAGAGGAAGAAGAAAAGGCAGATGAAGTGGCTGGATATAATTTAGGACTTACAGGTGCTAAACCTAATAATACTTATGAAAAAGAAGTTTTGAAAAGTGCTTATGATACTGGATATTCAACTGGATACAATGAATATAAGACTAAATGGAAATATAAATTTTACATCAACATATCAAAGTTTTATATAGAATAAGTTTATGGTTTTTTGAAATATGGATATATATGTAAGTTTATAGTATAATTAATTAGATTATACTATAAATAGGGGGAAAAGTAATTGGGGGATTTAATTTTAAAAAAGGATGTAGAAAATTTAAAATTACTTGATTCAATAATTCGTACAACGAATATACATTCTATTAAACCATATAAAAGTAAGGCAGGATATGAACCTATACTAAAAAAAGGATATATTGTTCAGTGTAATTTTACTGGTCTTGGTAATGAACTAGATTTTTTACATTTTGCGGTAGTTTGGAATTCAAGTTCTTGTGAAGAAACTATAAATATTTTACCATTAACAAGCAAAAAAAAAGAAAATTCTTTAAGAACGCTTTTTTTGGGTAAAATAGAAGGTTTTATAACAAAGGATGATAATAATAATTATGTTAATAAAAACAGTTATGTATATATAAGTAAGATGATGGAAGTGTCAAGAAAAAGAGTTAAGTTAATATATAAGCAAAATAATAATGGAAAATTTCAAAAAATGGATGAAAGATTAATTCCTCTTAGTATAGATGAAAAATATATAAAGCCCATCTCAGATTGTATAAAATTGTTTTATATTAATGAAGGTGATTACTTAGTCGATATTTTAATAAATATGAGAAGTGATTATTTTTTAGATATAGATGAATTAAAAGATAATAAGATATTAAATTTGGGATATAGATATATTGAACATTTCAAGGAACATACTATTGATGAAAAGAAAATAATTATATGTTTTATTGATGGAGAAAGATATTCTTTAGTAATGAGAAAGTTAAATGAATCAAATTGGAATAAGTTTAAATCTGAAAATCATAGAAGATTATATGATTCAGTGATATATACAAAAAACAATATTGAAAGAAGAAAGTACATAATTTTGAGTTTATTTTCAAATAATAATATCAAAGTTAATGAATCAAAAAAAATAATAAAAAACATATTTAAAGAAGATTGATTTATAGTATGTTGTATGTTATAATATAAGTGTCCAGATGGATGGTTTAGATTATTTTCAGCCTAGATAGGCGGTTTAGAATTATTAATAATGAAATTTTAAAAGATACTTTCTTTGAGAGGGTATCTTTTTTTATTGTAAAAATATGACCTCACATATGTGTTTCTAAGGCTTTGTAAAAATGGTTACTTGTTTATACCTTAATTGCTTAGAATCGAACATAAGAGGTTGATTTTTATGATTGAAAGTATTGGAATTTCAACAAGTGTTCCTGAGAGGAACACTTTGTTTGGTGTTTAGCCACCATAAGAGCTTATTTTGATGTTTGAGTGGTTACCACTTTGAGTTTGATAGGATTGAGGAGCTATTACTTGAGAGTAGATGATTTACTGGAATGATTTATCATGTGAATTAAATTCCGTAGCTTCTAACTAGCCTTAAATTTAAAATTTAAAAATATTAAAAGTTTTTATATAATTAAAAAGTGGTTCTTTCTGTTTTATATCATAATTCAATAGTATTATATAGTAATTAAATTTGAACAACTTATAAATATAATTTCTGAAAGATTATGTATTAACAAATATATCTGAAATGTTCCATTTTAAATATACTTGAAGTATACTAATGTTAAAAGTTTTTAAAAAAGTATTGAGAACAGAGAAGTTTTATAGTATTATAAAAGTATAGTAAGAACAGAGAAGGAATTTTTATGTTTTTCAATTTAATTAGGGAGGATTTTTTATGAGTAACAACTTAATGATATTTGAAGGGAAAGAAGTTGAAGTGTTTGAATTTAAAGGAAAGATTTTATTTAATCCTAAGCATGTAGCAAAATGTCTAGAACTAAGTGAAAGTGCAACAAGAAACCATTTGTCTAAAATGAATAGTAAACAAGCTATATTATTAAGAAATTCAGATGTCCTTATCTCGGACATCCGAAAATTAAATAATGCAGGAGAGAAATTTCTTACTGAAAGTGGAGTATATAAACTAATATTTAAATCAAGAAAAGAAGAAGCTGAGAGATTTCAAGATTGGGTAACTGATGAGGTGTTACCAACTATAAGAAAAACTGGTACATATAATATGAATCATGATAATGTCAACTGCCAACTACCCTTTAGGGTAGTAGCTTGTAAAAGCTAGTTGAATAGCCTGAGTTTACACTACGTTATGTAAGAATATATAGGTACTTTAGGATACTTCTCTAGTCCTAAACTCTACGGTATATCATTAAACATCACTGATGGCAGGTGAAGTGTGGTATATTTAAAACCTTTCATAACATTGGCGAAGAGAGCTTAC
This sequence comes from Clostridioides sp. ZZV15-6383, assembly GCF_020657735.1. Classification (NCBI taxonomy): domain Bacteria; kingdom Bacillati; phylum Bacillota; class Clostridia; order Peptostreptococcales; family Peptostreptococcaceae; genus Clostridioides; species Clostridioides sp. ZZV15-6383. Next base: position 88,238 of record NZ_JAGWCV010000005.1, read on the forward strand.
CACCGTAAGGTGAGGTTAAATTATCTGAAAGGATTATACTATGGTATATGTAATTAATTTTGAAGGAAAACCATTAATGCCTACTACTAATGCAAAGGCTAGAAAATTATTAAAACAAAAGAAAGCTACTGTTAAAAGAGTTAATCCATTTATTATACAATTATTATATAAGACAGATACTGAATATATTCAAAATATAACATTAGGGATAGATAGTGGATATTTAAATATAGGATTTTCAGCTATAACAGAGAGTAAAGAATTAATAGTTGGAGAAGTAAAATTGCTTCAAGGTATAAAAGATAGATTATTAGAAAAAAGTCAGTATAGAAAAATTAGGAGACAAAGATTAAGATATAGAAAACCTAGATGGAACAATAGAAAAATAAGACAAGGATGGTTAGCACCAAGTTTACAACATAAATTGGATACTCATGTTAAATTTATAGATTATCTTAATACTATATTGCCTATCAGAAATATAGTATTAGAGGTTGCTAATTTTGATATACAAAAAATCAAGAATCCTGATATATCTGGTGTAGAATATCAACAGGGAGAACAAATGAGCTTTTGGAATGTAAGGGAATATGTACTTCACAGAGATGGACACAAATGTCAAAATCCTAATTGTAAGAATAAGAGTAAAGAACAGATATTAGAAATTCATCATATTAAGTACAAGAGTGAGGGTGGTTCTGATGCTCCTAGTAATTTAATAACTTTGTGTAATAAGTGTCATACATCTCCTAATCATAAAAAGGGTAAATTTCTGTATGATTGGTGTGAAAATGGTAAAAAGGTCAGAGGTTTTAGAGATGCTACATTTATGTCAATGATAAGATGGTACTTATTGGAACAGTTGAAAGAAAAATATACTAACATTAAAGCAACTTATGGTTATTTGACTAAAAATCATAGAATTGAACATGGTATAGAAAAAAGTCATTTTAATGATGCTTTTGCTATAGCTAAAGGTGTTAATCAAGTTAGAAATTTAGAAATATTTAAAGTTGAACAGTCAAGATTAAATAATAGAAGTCTTGAAAAATTCTATGATGCTAAATATATAGATAATAGAACTGGTGAGAAGGTTTCCGCAAGTGAACTTAATTGTGGAAGAAGGACTAGAAACAAGAATTTAAATTTTGAAAATCTTAGAGTGTTCAGAGGTCAGAAAATATCTAAAGGTCAAAGAAGAATAAGGAAGCAAAAATCATTGTATCAGCCAAATGACCTGATTAAATATGATAGAAATGTTTATACAGTTAAAGGTAGTCAGAATGAGGGTAAATACATAGCTTTAAAAGAAATCAAAAAAGTACCAAATGTAAAACTAATTAAGCCATATATCTTTAAGAAGGGGTTAAATTGGAGTCATGGATTATATTAGTAGAAATCATTCTAAGTGTTTGTTATTGGTATATCTGATATTTGTATGTAAATACAGAAAAACTTGTTAATTAAATTTGGTGATGAAATTAAGCATATTCTTAGTGATATAGAAGAAGAAAAAGATTTAATCATGGTTGAAATGGAAGTTGATAAAAATCATGTGCATCTATTAGTTAAATACAAACCAACAGTTTCTATGTTGGAGATAGTAAGATGGTTTAAGCAAATTTCAACTTATAGAATTTGTCGAATTAATAATAATCAATTATACCTTAACAAATATTTCTGGAAGGAGAAGACCTTTTGGTCAGATGGATATTTTGCTTGTAGTATAGGGAATATTTCTAAAGAAACTATTGAAAGATATATACATAATCAGGGATAAGCTTACATCCACTAACCTAAAGGTATAGTGGTTTTACGCCTTATCTTATAAAACTACAGCTACTAAAATTTTTGCAAGATATGATGTAACTAAGTGGGAAGATATACCTGTATCTAAATTTAATGAGGTACATGCTCTGATTGACAGTTTGGAAGAAGTAGATGATATATATACTTGGAAGAATTAGAAAATCCCCAGTGTTAGGGATTTTAAAAATGGATAATTTTATGTTGTTTTATAGTTGTTTCAATGATGACATAAGTGTGACAAGTATAATTGTGAGAAGAGAAGAATGTATTTTAATCATCCTCTTTCTTATTATTAAAGATATTAATTATATTAATAATTGCTTCCAATTCATTGTTATTTAATTTCTGAGATTCTGAATATAACTTTTTTATAAGAACATCTTTTTGTTTAGATTTTATTGTTTCATTTATGGATTCATTAGTTATAATTTCATCTTCTCGAATAGGTGATAATCCAGCTATAGTTGCATTAACTGAGTAGTTTGTCTCAGAAAATCCTAAAAGATAATCAGTGGTAACATTAAAATATTGTGCTAATTTTATTAACGTAGATTGGTCTGCAAATCTTCTACCTTGTTCATACATACCTATTGTGCTTGCAGAAATACCTATCTCTTTACCTAATTCAGATTGTTTTAATTTTTTTTTAAGCCTTAATTCTTTCAATCTTTCTCCAAACATGATATCACTCCTTTCTTGTATTATACCACAAAAAAGGTGATATATAATATAATAAATCTTGACAACACAAAACGAATGATATATGATATAAATAAATCACACGATAAAGGTTATAAAACAACTAAATGTGTGAAATTAAAAAGATTCTACAAACTTTGCCGAGCAGTAGAACCTTTAATTAGATTGATATAATAATCAATAACACTAATTTTATTATATCAGTCTCTTAATAAAAATTCAAATAAAAGGGAGATGTGTGTATGAGTAATGAAAAAAGAAATGAAGTATTTACAAATGAACAGTTAGGTACAAGTGTTAGAACCATAAGTTATGAAGACGGAAGTATAGGTATTAATGCTGAAGACACAGCTATAGGATTTGGATGGTGCAAGGTAGAGAGAAAAGGTGAAAAAGAATATAAATCAGTAAGATGGAAAAGAATGAATGATTTTTCTAAGGAGTTTGGTTTCGACCACTTGTGGGCGAAAGATGATTACATACCAGAATCATTGTTTTACATGTTAGGAATGAAAGCTAAAAATGAAGCAGCATTAAAATTTCAAAAATGGTTAGCTACAGATGTAATACCAACTATCCGTAAACATGGAGCATATCTAACTGACACAAAGATAGAAGAAATATTATCTAATCCAGACACAATCATAAGACTTGCCACAGACCTAAAAGAAGAGAGAGAAAAGAGAAAAGCTTTAGAGGTAACAAATAATAAGCAACAGCAAATCATAGGTGAACTTAAACCAAAGGCAGATTATACAGACTTAATACTTAGAAATAAAGGGTTGGTGACTATTACTCAAATAGCTAAAGATTATGGAATGAGTGGTAAAGCTATGAATAAGAAACTACATGAGTTAGGAATTCAATTCAAGCAGAGCGGACAATGGCTGTTGTATAGCGATTATCAAGCTAAAGGATATACTCACTCAGAAACAATAGATATTGTAAAGGCTGATGGAACTCCTGATATTAAAATGAATACTAAGTGGACTCAAAAAGGAAGATTGATGATATATAAGAAATTGAAATCTATTGGAGTATTACCTATTATAGAACTTGAAGAAGTTTGTTAGATGAATGACATGAGAGATGAACTAAAAAGATTAATTGATTTAAAAAATCAGAAAAATTTGGATAATACATTGATTTTTGAGTTCCAAAACTATATAATCCAATTATGGAACTCAAAAGTGAGGTGATGATATGAGTCCTAAAAAAATGGGAAGACCTGTTGTTGGAAGCCCTAAGACAAATGACATTAAGGTTAGAGTGGATAATGAAACTCATAAAAAATTAGAGGAGTACTGCAAAAAAAATAACCTTACAAAAGCAGAGGCTATACGTCAGGGAATCCATTTACTTTTACAAAAATAAAATAAAAAGTAGCCCACACACCGACCAAAGCAAATGGACTACTTTATACAAGAAGTTATTCTCTATGAAATATTCTATCATAGAGTGATACTTCTTACAATCAATTTAGGGAGGATTTTATATGATGAATAATTTAGAATTAGTTAAATCAGAAAATTTTGGAAGAGTACAGTGTAATTTTTATGAAAATGATACTAAAGACATATTAATGACTAGAGAGCAAATAGGAATGGCTTTAGAATATTCAGAACCAAGAATAGCAATAAGCAAAATACATGAACGTAATAAAGATAGACTTGATAAATTTTCAACTGTAGTCAAGTTGGTTACAGTTGAGGGGAATAGAGAAGTACTAAGAGATACTATAGTTTATAATACAAAAGGAGTAATGGAGATATGCAGATATAGTAGACAGCCCAAAGCAGATGATTTTATGGACTGGGTATGGGATGTTGTAGATACTATAAGAAAAACTGGTTCATATGATATGAATATAAATAATTTAGAAAAAACAGTTGCTCCAATGATATTCAATGGTATACTTGCTGGGATAAAACAAGTTGCAATAGAAAATGATAAAAAAATAGATAGTAGATTTAATAAGATAGAAACTAAGTTAGACAAGAAATATAAAAAACAAGATAAGCAATTCCAAGAGATTAAAGAAATGATAGGCTTTAAGACTAAAAATACTATGATGTTATCTAAATTACTAAAAGCAAAGTTATCAGAAATAGAAGGCCACGATATTAATGCTTATAACTATACATATAGAACAGCAGTTACAAGATTATTTTCAAAATATAATGTGACTAAGTGGGAGGATATACCAGTTACTAAATTTAACGAGGTTCATGCCATGATAGATGGAATAGAAAGTATGGAAGATGTATATACTTGGACTCATTAGGAGGGTAATATGAGAGATGAATTGAAAAGGTTAATTGATTTGTTGGATGATGGTTTTGTAGGGATAGTATATTCTTTTGTGTCTGTGTTTTTTAAGTAATTATATGGAAGGTGATTTAGAATGGAATTAGATTTAGTTGATTAAATATATGGTGGAATAGTATGTATTATACATGTTAAAGTACTTTTAACTATAAATAAGTACTTTAACATACTTAAAATATACTTAAATATGTATAAGACAACTTAAATATGTTAATATATAAAATAAAGAATAAATTTATATATTATAATAGATATTTGATGAATGGAAGTGATAAAATGAATAGATTATTGGCAGAACAAGTTTTTAAGCCAGGTGCTTTTCCGGAATATACATATGTATCAAGAAAATCAACTGATTTAGATATAGACTATGAACTTAGACTAAGACAAGCTTTAAAGGTTTCTGGTTATTTGACTTCTATAATTGGGCCATCTAAGATGGGTAAGACTGTTTTATGTGAAAAAGTTATAGCTTTAGAAAATCTTATAGAAATGTCGGGAGTAGATTTTAAAGATAGCGAAGATTTTTGGAACATTATAGGAGTGAAAGTGGGTTTATCTGTTAGTGGAGAATTTGGAGAGGTAAATCTAAAGGGAAATATGGAATCAAAAAAAGAAATTAATAAATCTGAAAAATTTGTATTAAATAAAGACAGAGTAATCGAATATTTTAAAGATAATGGATTAGTGTTAGTACTTGATGATTTTCATTATGCTTCAGAAGATGTTCAAATACATATAGCTCAGCAATTGAAAGATGCTATAAGAAAAGAGTTTAAAGCAATAGTAATATCACTTCCTCATAGAGCAGATGATGCTATAAGAAAAAATGCAGACTTGACAGGTAGGATTAATTCAATAAACATAGAACCTTGGAAGGAATCAGAGCTAGAACAAATTGCAATAAAAGGATTTCGAGAACTGGGTATAAATATAAAAAGCGATATATCGAGAAAGATATCTATAGAAAGTTTAACCTCTCCTCAATTAATGCAGTATATATGTTTAAGCATATGCACATTAATAGATTCAGATGCGGGAAATATTAAAGAAGTACCAGAAGATGTTTTGGAAATAGCATATAAGTTTACAACTATAAATTTAAATTATAATGATGTTGTAAAAATACTAAAGGAAGGCCCTAATCCAAGAGGAAATAAGAGAAAGTTGTATAAAACTAATATAGATAAAGAACTAGATATATACGGATTAATAGTAGAATCTATAAGGAAAAATCCTCCTTTAGTTGGATTAACATTAGATGAACTTAAAAGAAGAATAGATGATTTAATTATATGTGATATAAAAAAGCCAGATAAAAAAACCATTAGAGAATCACTTAATAAAATACAAAACATTATAACTGAAAAGGATGGTATTTATAAAGTACTAGAATGGAAAGATAATGTAGTTCATATTTTAGACCCATTATTTTTATTTTATCTGAGATGGGGAACATATTAATTAGAATGGGGTAAATTAAATTGAGTCAAAAAGTAGAATTAATTTCAAACTTGCTTAATGAATTAGAAGCAATGAGTGATATAAGACTAATTAAAGAGTATATAGACAATATAGATAGTTTAAATATTCCTTTTAGCCAAACTGAAAAATCTGATATTGATAGATTATTGATGTATCAAGAAAATGATTTTTCTAATATGGCTACTAGAAAAAGTATCTTATCTGCTAAGTCTAGGTTAACTACTTACTTAAGGTCATTGTTAAATAACATTGAAAATAAAACTAATTTAAGTAATATGGGTGTATTTACTGAAGATGTCGCTAAAATGATTATAAGAAATGTGCTGAGTAATTTCTATATGCATATATATGAAATGTATGAAGCTAATACTCATGGGAAGGCACATATAACTAAAGATAAATTAAATGATATAAAAATAGGAAATGAATATGATGTTCAGAGGATTTTATATTCAATTATAAAACCTATTTTTCCAGACTCAAGAGTAGAGGTCAGTGATGATACAGGAAATGCGTCCATTAGATATGATATATTTATAGAACAATATGACTTAGTTATAGAAGTTAAGTGTTCTAGAGAATCTATGACTGAAAAGAAGCTAACAGAAGAAATAGGTTCAGATGGATTTCACTATAACTATAAGAATATATTTTTCTTTATATATGATAAAAATAGAGTTATAAAAAATAAATTAGCATTTGTTAATACATATACTAGATGTGATGAAAATAAAAATATAGAAACAATAGTTATTCAACCTATAAATCTATAAATCAATTTAGGGTATTTTCATTTAAATCTACATGATAGACTACATAGAGGTGATTTAGGATAAAAGGAAGGTAATTTAGGTTACCTTCCTTTTGGAGAAGGTGAGATTATGGTTAAAGATGTTAAGTTGAAGAAGGGTATGTGGAGAGATGAAGTTAATAGGTTGTTGAAGGAAAATGAAGTTGATTTAGAGTTGGTTGATGAGGTATATGGTGGAGTGTTAGAGGTTAGTAATTGGAAATGTAAATGTGGAGAAGAATTTAAAAGAGTTTGGAATAATATTAAAAATAGAAAATCTACGAAGTGTGAAAAATGTAGTAGAGGGGTAAAAGCAAAATACAATAATTTACAAGAAGTAATTTTAACTAAAAATATGGATGTAACACAAGTAAACAAATTAATAGCAAAATGGATATTGTTGTCTGATGAAGAGTTTAAAGGAAGTAAATATAATCATGATTGGAAATGTAAATGTGGAAATCCTATAAAAAATAGAAGATGGACTGATATAAAAGGTAAAAATATTTATAAATGTAATGATTGTAATAAAAAAAAGACTGAACATAAATATAAATATCAAGTGGAAAAAGATGGGGAGTATGAATACATAAAAAATTTTAGAGCCGGAGAAATACTTCCTAATGGAAAACAGGCAAATAGAGTGTATTTACAAATAAAGCATAAATATTGTGGAAATACATATGAGGTATCTGTAAGTCATTTTATAAATAGAAGAGATGGATGTCCTAAATGTTGCCAAAAATATGAAAATAGTTTTGCATATTATATAGAACAAGAATTAGAAGAAAAATTAGAAAAGTATTGGGATTCTGAAAAAAATACATCTAATCCTTATCATATTAGCAAATGTACAAAAGAAAAGGTATGGATTAAATGTACAAAAACTGAATATCATAATTCATATAGCAGTACTTGTTATAATTTTATTAATGGTAATAGATGTCCATATTGTACATCAAAAAAAATACATCCTAAAGATTCATTCGCACAATATTGTATTGATACTGTAGATAAAAATTTTATGAATAACTATTGGAGTATAAAAAATAGAATAAATCCATTTTTTTTAAGTAAAAATTCTTCTAAAAAAGTTTGGATTGTATGCCAAGAAAAAAAATACCATAAAGATTATGAAGTTAGTTGTGATAATTTTATAAAAGGTAAGAGATGTGGATATTGTAGACCCCAAAGTGGGAAAAAAATTCATTTTAGAGATTCTTTTGGATACAATAATTTTGACAAGGTACTCTCATGGCATGGAGATAATAATTTATCTCCATTTAGAGTGACTTTAAATAGTAACAAAAAATATAAATTTATTTGTCCTAAATGTAGTGCTGTTTTTAAAAGAGCTATTCGTTATGTGAACACAAGAGGATGCTATTGTTTTAAATGCCTAAAGAGTGAAGGGGAGAAAAAAATTGAAGAATGGTTAATAAAAAAGAATATTAGCTATAAAGAACAAGTAGAGTTTAACAAATTAGTAGGTGTAAAAGGTGGAAACTTATCATATGATTTTTATTTACCTAAATACAAACTATTAATAGAATATCAGGGAGAATTTCATGATGGAACTGCAAATATGCAGACTGAAGAACAATACAAAAGACAACAAGAACATGATAGAAGAAAAAGGGAATATGCTACAACTAATGGATATGAGTTATTAGAAATATGGCATCAAGACTTTGATAATATAGAAGAAATATTAGATAGAAAAATAGGAAAATAAATGTAAAATTAAACCTCCATAAAAATTGACTTAATTGCTATAATGTGGTATCATATAAATATAATTATTAAATACGTTTCACAATGTACGGCTGAAACATTGTCATGTCACAAAGATGCTTCACAATGTGCAATAAAAAACATTGTTTTAAGTATGCTTTATTATTAAATTTAAGTCTATAATATGATATACTTAAATTACAAAGTAATGTTGAGTGTCTCACCACTTTAAGCGTGAATTTTAATGTAGGGTGTTTAGCCACCTTAAGAGCTTGTTTAATGTTGAGTGTCTCACCACTTTAAGCGTGAATTTTAATGGATAATAGATAAGGTTAATTCCTTATCTTTTCTTATGTTATGGAGGATTACAATGGATGGGTTAAAGTTTTATACTGTAGATAAAGACTATTTGGAGTTTCTAAGGAAAGCTGAGATAAATAAAAGAGGTTTTACTAAAATTCCAAATTATGAATACAATAAAAATGATAAATTTGTATGTGGAGTAGTATTTAATATTGATAAATTTAACTACTATGCACCTATATCTTCATATAAAATAAAACAAAAGGAAAATATATTAATTAAAGATAAAAAAGGAGATGTTAAATCTTCTATAAGATTTAATTATATGTTTCCAGTTCCTAGACATTGTTTAAAATATAAGGATATATCTAAGGAAGACGATGTTGGATATAGAACTTTATTAAATATAGAATATCAATTTTGTTTAAAAAATATAGAAAAAATATTAAATTTAGCAAAAAGAACATATACTAAAGTTACAAAAAAGCTTAGTCCTCAACTTGTTAGTAATAGCTGTGACTTTAAATTATTAGAAGAAAAATACGAAGAGTACGAAGTGTTACAAGAAGTGGCACTTACAAGTTTAGCAACAAATGAATAGAAATTTAGAAAGTCTACTTTAAGTAGGCTTTTTATAAAAGTATATTATACTTTAAGTCCTCCAATTGCTAAATGGTTAAAAAATGCAGACAGATTAAATAATTTGGTAAGAAATATACTTGATAAAATTGTAAGCAAATTAAATAAATAAAGAAGATATTAAGACAATCAATTAAGGTTGTCTTTTTTTATGCTTAAAAAAGGAGTTGGTTAAATGACAGAAGAATTTAAGATTAAGACCAGTATAGAACTTGATGATAAAAAAGCTAGGAAACAATTAGCATCACTGAAGACATCTGCAAAAGAAAATAATGTCGAATTGTAATAATTTTCCTAATGGTATATTCTTGATATAATTAATATATCAGAATGGGGGAGATATTATGTTTAAGAAGATATTATTGATTTTAATGATTGGTATATTAGGATTTGGAGTTGTTGGATGTAGTGATAGTAAAGAAGATACAAATGAAGATATTTATTACTCAGAAAAAAGACATGATAATCCAAATGAAAACGCCTTTAAGGATGGAATAGCAAGAGTTAAACTAAATGGGAAGTATGGATATATAGATAAAAAAGGTAATACTGTAATAGAACCAGAATTTGATTATCTTGGATATTTTTTCGATGGATTAGCTGTTTGTCAATTTGGTACTGGAGATAATGAAAAATATGGATATATAAATGAAAAGGGAGATATAGTTATTAATCCACAATATGATTTTGCATTAGATTTTAGTGAAGGATTAGCTGTAATTGAATTAGATGGAAAAGATAAGTATATAGATACAAAAGGTGATGTTGTAATAGATATTAAAAATGTGCAAAGTTTTTCATTTAGCGATGGATTAGCTAGAGTTCGAGTAAATAATAAATATGGTTTTATAAATAAAGAAGGTAAATTTGTGATAGAACCTAAATATGAGTCAGCAGAAAATTTTTATGAAGGTTTAGCTGCTGTGCGAGTGAATGATAAATATGGTTGTATTGATAAGGAAGGAAATTTTGTAATAAAACCTAAGTACGAATCTTTAATGAGTTTTTATAGCAATCTAGCTATTGCATATAAAGACGATTCATATTTAACTATAGATAAAGACGAGAATATCATTTCAAAAGAGGCATTACAAAGACCATACACTAAATCAGAAAATTTATTTGTATTTCATGATAAAAGTGATAAATATGGTGCAATAAATAGAGAAGGAAAAGTAATTATTAAGCCTCAATTTCAATACTTGTATAACTTCAGTGAAGATTTAGCTGTGGTTAGCATTGGCGATAAATATGGATATATAGATAAAAAGGGTAAGGTAGTTATTAAACCTCAATTTGAAAGTGCATGTGCATTTAAAGAAGGATTAGCATTTGTATGTATAAGTGGTAAGTGGGGAGTTATAAACAAAAATGGTGAAATAGTTATTAAACCTAAATATGAAGATATAGTTAGAATATATAGTTAAATTATTAAGGCAGTCAATTGACTGCCTTTTTTTATGTAAAAAAAGGAGTGTGATTTAATGTCAGAGTTTAAGATTAGAACCAGTATAGAGTTAGATGATTCTAAAGCTAAAAAACAAATGGCAACTTTGCAAGAATCAACCAAAGGAAAACCTATTAAATTAGATGTACAGATGAATACTTCATCTTTAAATAATTTAAAACAATTAGAAGCAGTATTAACTAAAATTAATGCTTTAAGTGCAAAAACTCAAAATAGTTTATTTGGAGGAAAGTCATTTAACAACTCTGGTATGAGTAAAGCTTCTAGTCAATTTGCTAAATTACAAAGAGACGCTACAAATTTACAAAGTAAATTAGCTTCATTAGGAAAATCTGGATATGTAGACACATCTAAATTAAAAGCTTTATCAAGTGATTTAAAGAAAATACAAAATTTAAATTTTAAAAATATGAATAGTAGTGGAATGAACGCTGCTATATCAGGAATGGAATCATTAAAAAATAAATATAAAGAATTAGAATCAGCTACTAAACAATCTAAATTCAATGCTAAATTTGATATAAATACATCGAAAGCACAAGCTGATTTAGATAGGTTAAGACAGAAGGCATTAGAACTAGGTCAATCAACTTCTGGGATTGATAAGCTTGAAGCTAAATTAAAAGAACTTTCTAATTTACCAATGGATAAAAAAGCTAATGAATTAGCTAGAATAAAATCCCAAATAAGTGGTATGAAATCTAGTTTCTCAGGTTTGAATTCTAGTCTAAATACTACAAATAGATTTTTTCAAAATTTATATTCTAGTATGAGTACCTTTACACTTGGAAATATGATTGGTATGGGTATGATGAGCTTTGCTAGAAATATAAAGACAACAATTGTGGAGTTAGATAGTAGTTTCAGAGATTTGATGAAAGTTGCTCCAGATAATTTTCGAGGAACAACGGACGATTTAAATTCACTTAGAGATTCAGCAATTGAAGCCGGGGTAAGTGTTGCTCGTTCAAGTACAGACATAATACAGGGAACTGCTAAGGCACTTCAAACTGGTATAAAAGATATGAATGATGCGATGGAATATGCTACAAAATCAGCACAATTTGCGAATGTTTCAGATTTATCGTCAGAAGATGCAAATACATATTTGACATCAATAATGTCCGCATACGGTGGGGTGGCCAATAGTTTAAAACCTCTTCGTGCTGAATTACAAGGTGCAGGAAAAGATTATAATAATCTAACAAAGTTCTCAGACCTTGCCAATTATGCTGGTTAACAAAATAGCCCATTTATATAGTGATATATAATTGAACTCAGAATATCAGGGAAAGTCCTTAGAGCTTTAATTACCAAGCATTAGAGAAATCAAAATGTGGCATTGCTAATCACAATGGTATGGTAACAAAATTAAAGATTGGATAATCCTGAGACATAGTCCTAAGTTCTTATGAATATGGAAAGGTCGCAACGACTATCAATGAGTATCTTATTAAAGATAATGGTATAGTCTATTCCCACAATAAATATCGAGAAATCGAGGGTATAAAAGAATAATTTTGCAATAACAACTGGCGATTAACTTTAGTTGCACTATATAGTAATATATAGTTAAAAACTCCTTTAACTGCGGGAAAGTCTTTAGAGCTTAAGTTACTAAACTAAGATAGAAATATACTTAGTGGCAATGGGTAATTCCAAAGGTAGAGTAAAAATACTTAAGATTAGATAATCCGCAACCAAGCATCTTAACAGATGAAGGTTCAACGACTAATTGTAGATTCAAGTGAATCGAAATGGGGAGCATCCTTATAGGATGAAGATATAGTCTCGTCTTTATAGAAATATAAAGAAGTTCATAAGAGAACTGGTTAGGATTAACGAACCTAATTGAAGGTATCGGTAGGTGAAGCATTACAAAGAAGTGCAAGTGTATTAGCTGGATTTGGAACTTCAATGGAAGATTCAATTGCATTAGTGGTTGGAATGCAAGAAAGTACTCAAAATGCTAAACTTTTGGCGTGTTAGATAGAAATATCTAATATTATGAGGGGGCAAAATCGGTGAAGGCTGAGATGTTACCACCGAGGTAAATTAAAGGGCTAAAAAACTTTAATCACCGTAACGCATAGGAAATGAACCTGTACTATTTTTATGTTTCAAATAGTATAGAATATAATTTTCCCACGAGTGTCCTCCACCTTAACATTAAGTTGAAGGTGAAAATGTATGCTGAACTTACATTAATAAGAAATGTAAGAACTACAAGATAAAAAGCTTGTAGGATAACAATTTGGAAAAAACAGGTACAGCTTTAAAAAGTATTGCAGTGAATCTAGCAGGAGTAAAGGCTTCGGCCAAGGAAGGAACATTGGAGGCTAATAAAACAAATAAAGCCTTCAAACAACTAGCAAATATAGATATTTGGAATAAACAGACTGGTGAAATAAAAGGAACAATGGATGTTCTAGGGGAATTAAATACAAAATGGAAAGACCTTAATGATGACCAAAGAAATGGTATCGCTGAGGCCGCAGCTGGAAAATATCACATAAATAGTTTTGTAGCCCTAATGAACAATTGGAAAAGTGTTATAGCTTATCAAGAACAGTATAAACAGGGGTTAATGGTAGGTTCAAGTGACAAGGAAAATAAAAGATTTGTAGATAGTGCAGAAGGAAAGATGATACAACTATCTGAAGGATTAAAAAAAATAGTAACAACAACAATATCTACTGACATGTTTAAAGGGGTATTAGATGTTGCTATTTCTTTTGTAAATGTTTTAGATAAGATTGTTAGTGGTTTTGAAAAGATAGGTATGAGTATTCCTTTAGCTGTAGGTTCAATTGGTGGACTATTTGCAACGATTAAAGGATTAGGCACAACAGGAGCAATACCTAATTACTTTGCCAACACTATGAATAAATTAATACCAGTAGATACTAAAGATACTGAAAAAGCTATAAAATCATACGTTAATTCTCAAGCCAAATTAAATAATTATCAGAAACAAGGTTTATTGCCAATTGTTAATTATAATAAAGAATTGGGAAAAATGTCAAATAGTTACAACAAACTTTCCACTAATACTGAAAGAGTAATATCTTCAAATAATAAAATGAATCAATCTTCAGTAAAAGGGGTTAAGGCTAGTAAAGAAACTGCTAATGCTATGAAAGAAAATGCACGTTCTCTTTACATGATAAATTCAGCTTCCAAAGATGTTAATAAACTTAATAATGATACTAAAAGAAATTTACCAGTTGTCAATTATAATAAAGAAACAGGAAAAATGGTAAATGACTACAATAAATTATATATTAGTGGTCAAAAAGTTGCTTCAGTAAATAATAAAGTAAATGAATCTTCAATGAAGGGAATTAAGGCTAGTAAAGAAACTGCCAATTCAATGAAACAAAGTGCCGAAGCTATGAAACAAAATGCTGATGCAAGAAAAGAAAGTATCCGTTCACTTTATGCGGTTAATTCGGCGTCTAAAAAAACAGGTGAAAGTGCTAATTCAGCTTCAAAAGGTGTAAATGAACTTAATGATGGAATGAAAAGAAGTATGGTTGGTAGTTTACTTGCAAATACAGGTGTAACTTTATTAAATGGTGCATTTTTAGGACTTGCAACAGCAGGTATATCTACTGCTGTAAAGATGATAGATGAATACGTCCGTAGAAATGAAATAGCTAAGGAACAAGCAGAAGAAAGAATTCAAGTTGCTCAAGATGAAATAAATGGATATAAAAGTCAAAAAGATGGTTTGAAAAGTATTCAAAAAGAATATGACACATTGTATAATAAATCGAATAAGACTCCAGAAGAATTGGAAAGGTATAAAGCATTAACAAAAGAAATAGCAGAATTGATGCCTGAACTGGTTGTAGGAACTGATAGTGATGGAAACGCTATTTTAAATATGCGTGGAGATGTTAGTGACTTAATTTCTGATTTAGATGAAGCTATAGCTAGAAAAGAAGCTCTAATGGCTGGTGATAAAGAAGAGGCTGGTAAAATTGCATTAGACGAATTAAATGAGAAGGATACTGGAAAAGTTAGAAAACAAGGAGTCAATGGATTCTTTGACCAAGTGGTTAATTATAAAGATGCAAAAGAGAAACTTGCAGGTATTCAAAATGAAACGAATTCAAAAATTGTAGAGACTGAATCAAAAATGAATAAAGCTCTCTTAATGGCTCAAACTGAAGATGATGGGCAGAGAAAAAAAGCGTTAGCAGAATATCAAAAATACTATGAAGAAAGACAAAAAATAGTTGATAGTGGAGAAAGTGAATATCAAAGTAAGCTTAATGAAATTCAGAAAATATCAAATGAAGCAGGAGTAGGAATATTTGCTGGTATAAAATCTGATATTTCATTTTCAGACTTCACTTCAAAAATTCAAAGTGAAATACTATCTCTCCAAGGTTCATTAGATTTTTCAGATTTAACAAGTGAAGAGTTTACAAAAGCACAAAATGCAATAATGGCATTAGGCTCATCTGGAATTGATTTATCAAATTTTAAAAAATCATTAGATGAAACAAATAAAGCTTTTCAAAGTGGTCAAATTAGTGTTGGAGATTATAATAAAAAGATAGATGAATTAGCAAAATTAGCATCTGATGGTACTGGTTATGATGTTGACTTTTGGAAAGATATGCTTGATGGAATAACACAGGGGTCATATGAAGCTTCAAGAGGAGTAGAATCTTTTTTAAAATCTTTTAATAAAACAGATAACGATTTAAGAAATGGCGATTCTATGGCTAAAACACTTAAACGTCAATTTGAGGCTGTCAATAATACTTTAGAAGACATGATGAGTCCAAATCTAACAAAGGATATGGTTGAAAAGTATTCTCAAAATAAAGACCTTCCAAAAGAAATCAGTAAGATGTTAAATGAATTTTCTATAGGTGGAATTACTGGTGATGAACAAGCTTTTGCAATAAAAGTAATGTATGCTTTTCAACAAGGAGACACTAAAGAAGCAAGAAAAGCATTGGAAGAGATAAATAAGGAATTAGAAGATGAAGGTTTAGGTAAAATAGATATAGATGCTTTATTTAATGATAAAGAAGCTGTTGAAGAAATAGGGGCTTTTGAAGCTAGATTAAATGAGTTTAAAGATAAAGATATTGCTATTAAAATAAAAGATAATACTAATATAAAATCCGTTAAAGAGTTAGATATTCTTGATGAGCAATTAAACAAATTTAAAGATAAGGATACTAAATTAAATTTTATAGCTGATTGTGGTCAAGCATTTGAAGGTGTTAATTCTTTAGATGAAGCTATAAAAAATATTCCACTTAAAAATCTTGTAAAATATGATATAGATGTTAGTAATGATAAAAAACTTCAACAAATGAAAAATGACTATGAGTCCTTACCTAAAAATGCAAAATATATAATTGATACTAAAGTCATCGGTCAAGAACACGTAGGTAAAGTCAAAGATATGATAGAAAAACTTCCTACAAATAGAGAAATGACTCTCAAATTTATGGAAGAAAATAAAGATGTAATTGAAGATGCGAAAGACTATCAAGCTATTCTTGATAATCTGGCTAAAAATCCTGATATAGCATTGAAATATGGAATAAAAATAGAAGGTATAGAAGAATTTGAAAAGGTAAAAGGATTATTTGATAGGATAACAGATAAAACCTTACAGAAAAAATTTGCAAACTTTGCTATAAAATATCCAGATAATATTGATGTTATGAATTCTTTATTCAATCAAGCTCCATCTGGAAAAAAAGAATTTACTCTAAGTTTTATGATGGAAAATGCAGATAAACTTCAAATGGTGCAAGAATTATTTGATAAGGCTCCAGACGAGCAAAAGGAAGCTGTTATTAATTTTATTGTAAATAATTTAGATAAACTAAAAGAAGCAGGTAGCTTACAAGAATTAATAAATAGTTTACCTCCAGAAACAAAGAAACAACTTGGAATAGAAGTTGAAGGAGGAGAAAATGCAGAGAAAACTGTTAATACAGTTCAAAATGCAGATGGAACTAATGCTGAACTTTTAGTAAATGCAAAAGTTAATGGTGAATCACAAGTAGTTGAATGTATAGAGACATTAGATAAGAATGGAAATAAAACATACACTCCTAATTTAAATCCTCAAGTTAATAATAGTGAAAAAGTTGTTCAGTGCATGAGAATATTAGATGAATATGGAAATGAATCTTATATTCCAATTGTAAGTCCTCAGGTTACCAATGAAGAAGGACTTAACAGTACTAAACAAAAAATGGATGAGTTAGATAATAAAACTGTAACTCCAACTGTACAAATAAAGACAGAAGGGGAAACTGAGGTTGAGAAATTAAATGCTTTAGACTTAGACAAAGATGTAAAAATAAATATAATAAAATCACTAACTAATGGAGATATTAATTCATTAATTGCTGAAATAGAAAAATTACCACCTGAAAAACAAGTTGAAGTGATAGCAGCAGTTGAAGGAGCTATAAATGATATAGATAGTGTTGATAAAAAAACACTAAAAGATAAATGGGCTAAACTTAAGGCCAATAATTCTGCTGCATTAGCGACAATCCGTCAAACTGAGAATAAAAAACTAAGTGATAAGAGCTTTACAATAACAGCACATCTTCGTACAGTAGGAACTCTAGGCGGTATAGCTTCTCAATTTGCAAATAATGTACTAGATGGATTAAAAAGTAATAGAAAAAGTGCTAAAACGTTATTAGAGTCATCTCAACCAATTCCAGCTAATCTATCCCAACCTAGAACATCAGAACCAGCACCAATAAGTGACGAAACTCCTGTAACAAAGCCATCTCTATTCTCAAGAGCAGTATCAAGAGCCACATCTCCAATCAAAACTCTTACAGAAAAATTCTCTCGTATAACTAAAACTCCCAAGATAGCATTAGATACAAAATCTATTGATGCAGCAGTCAAATATAGCATTGATTTGCTAAAAGAATTAGAAAATGCAATATCCAAAGTTACAGACAAAATATCTCTTTTAGATAAGAAAATGAAATATGCAAGTGGAAAAGATAAACTTAAATATCTTGAAGAACAAAATGCTGCACAAAAAGAAGAATTAGAATTACTTAACCAAAAAGATAAAGCTCTTAACACTCAAAAGAATCATCTTCAAGATAGACTTAAAAAAGAGTATAAGTACACTTTTACAGATGATGAAAATCTAACTAATTATGAAGAGAAGTTAATTGCATTAGAAAAAGAATTAGAGAAGTTAGATAAGCAATCACAGAGTGATAAAGGTAGCAAAAAGAGCGAAGAACGTAAGAAAAAGATAGAAGAAGAGAAAAAAGTTGTTGAGGAATATTTAAAGATTGCTTTTACTGAGATACCGAAAGTTGCAGATGCTCAACAAGAGGTAACAAATTCTCTTATAGAATCAACTCGAGCAGCAGAAGAATTTAAAAAAGAATTAAAAGAGATTGGACGAGAAGCTGATTTAACCTCAGCACAAAAACATGTTACTGAAATACAAAATGAAATAGATTTAATAGACATTCTTATGAAAAATGCTGAAGGCGATGAAAAGTTAGACTTAATTGAAAAGAAAAAAGAATTATTAGCTAAACAAGCTAAAGAAATTAAAGATGTTATTAAAGTCTATGAAGATACTGCAAAAGAGTTAAGAGAAGGGTTATCAAAAGAAGGGTTTGAATTTTCTGCTGATGGTAAAGATATAAAGAATTATGGGCAACAATTAGAGTTTCTAAAAAATAACAAAGATGCAGATAAATATAAAGAAATAGAAGAAAATGCTAAAAAATATTTAGATTTACTTCTTAAAGATTTACCTGATGCTAATAATCAAATTAAGCAAAATAAAGAAGAAATAGAAAATTTAAATAAAGAGATTCAAGATGCTTATAAAGACCAGCTTAAAGAAGCTCAAAGTCTACAAGAAAAAATTAGAGACATGTATAAAAAAGAGCTTGAAGAGAGACTTAAAGAAATAGATAAGGAAACTAAAGCTAAAATTGATTCTCTTAAAAAGCAACAAGATGCTTACAATGACTCTAGAAAAGAAGCCAAATATCAAGATGATTATGAAGAACAACAAGATGTAATAAGTGATTTAGAGAAACAAATAGCAATAGCTGAAAGAGATACATCTCTAAGTGGTCAGAAGAAGCTTAAAGATTTACAAAAACAATTAAAGGAAGAACAGAAGAAATTACAGGATTTAGTACAAGACCATGTAGACGACCAAGTTAATGATATGTATGACAAGGAATCTGACAGACTACAAGAAGAAGCAGATAAGTTAAAAGAAGAATTAGAGAAAAAATATTCAGATGAAAATTTAGTTGATTTAATTAATCAGGCAATTAGCTCTGGTAAATTTGTAGGTCTTGATGGAGAGGTTAAGAAACTTCAAGATGCTATCATTGAATATATAAATAAATATGAATCTGGTATGTTGGCAATGGGTTCTGTCACTAAACAAGAATGGCTTGATAAGTTAAAAGAAGGTAAAGATACATTAGAAGATATTAATGATATATTAGATGAATTAGATTTAAGTAAATTTGCTATGCCTAATTACACACTACCTTCAAATTCTCGTTCAAGAAGTGCATCTCCAACATCATCAGTCAACTTTAACTCACCGTTCTTTGTTGTTCAAGGAAATGTAACTAAAGATACAATGAAAGATTTAGAGAAGTTTGGTAGAGATTTAGAGAATAGAGTATATAGAAAAATAGTAGAAAACATTAAATCATAATTTAATGATACATTTTTTAAAACAAATAATATTAATGATACGTTTTTGTGTTATTATACTTGATTTAAAGATAAAAATGTGTTATTATATAAGTACAAAAGATAAAAATGTATCTTTATTATGTTAGAGAGGGGTGTATTCTCTTGGAATCATCTGAAACACTTGAAAAAATTGAATCCATTTTAGATAGATTCAAGACTTGCTTAGAAAGTAATTGCTTTCTTATATCTCTTGGGAAAAACAGGGAAGTTAATAAAGATTTCTTAAGGAAATATAATCTAGATAAAAATAAACAAATAGAAATGTTAAATTGTTTAACAAAAGAAGATTTTTCAAAATCTGAGGAGCATAGAAATCATAAGGGTAGAATACTATACTTTTTTGGGAGGAACTATGAACTAACTAATTTAAATGGTACAAGAGAAGATGTAGAAGTATATATAAAGTTTTATATTGCAGAAGACCAAGAATCTAATGAAGATTTTACAATAATAATATCTTTTCATCCTGCAAGATATTCAATTATACACAAAATGTAACTTAATTAACTAAGGATAAAAGGGATACATAAAAAATGTATCCCTAGGTGAAAATTAATAGGGAAAATTTATTTTATAAGGAGAGATACATTATGGAGGATAAAATTATAGATAATAGTACAAAGAATTCAAATAAATCATTTTGTGAGTTTTGTTTATGTAAAGTAAATTATACTGTTAAGACAAAAGAAGTTATTGAGGAGGCTAGAGGAAGAGAAGTAAAATATTTAGAAAAAGAAGCATTCTGTGACAAGTGTGGAAATAGTATCTATGTACATGACATAAATGATGAAAACTTAAAATCATTATATACTAAAATTAGAGAAATGGATGATATTATAACTATCAAAGAAATTGAATCTATATTAGAAAAATATAATATAGGAAAAAGACCTCTATCATCATTACTAGGATGGGGAGATGTTACTATAACAAGATATTTAAAAGGTGATGTTCCTACAAAACCATACTCTGATAAATTGAGATTAATACTTGATAATCCAAATGAAATGAAAAAGATACTCGAAGAAAATAAAAATAATATAAAGGATATTGCTTATAAAAAATGTAGAGATGCTATTTTAGAAATAGAAGAAAAAAATACATTTTGGGAAACAGATAGAATAAGTATTATTGCTGAATATATAGTATCAAAATGTGAAGAGATAACACCTCTAGCTTTACAAAAACTATTATACTATTCACAAGCATTTACTAAATTATTTACTAATAATTACTTATTTGATGATGATTGTGAAGCATGGGTTCACGGGCCGGTATACAGAAATGTATATGAGAAATATAGAGATTTTGGAAGAAATCAAATAGAGTATGAGAACAATATAATTTCATTAGATAATGATATGGAAGAAAAGATTGTTGATGCTGTGATTAAATACTTTGGATGCTATAGTGGAAAAATGTTAGAAAGAATGACACATGAGGAAAAACCTTGGGTCATTAATAGACAAGGATTAGGAAAATATGAATCTTCTAGTAATGTTATAGAAAAAGAAGTTATTGATGAATACTTTAATAATATAAAATCTAAGTATAGTATAATAAATATATCTGATATAAATGACTATAGTTCTGATTTATTTAAAAAGATTCAAAGTTAATAGTGGATATAGTATAAATATCAATGAAAAAAGATTCTATAATTAGAATGCTTTTTATTTCTCTGTATTGTCAACTATGACAATATTGACTATTGTGACCATATTAGAGTATAATAGTAATATAATAAAGGCATAAAAAAAGAGACTACAAACTATTTGCACTAGGGTGTCTCTTCATAAATAAGCACTGCAAATTAATTGGAAGAAGAATCACCTGAACTGCCATTCGGGTGATTCTTAATTTTTTGCAACGTTTTCTTAAACTCATCTATTTCTTTAAGGAGTCTATTCAAATTCTGAACCAACTTAATCAAACTGATTATTATAGTTGTAAGAAATGTTATTATCGTTAGCAAACAAATTAAATATTTCATAATATCATATCACCTCCCATCTTGATTTGACATGGGAAGGCTTATGTACATGAAGATTCACCCTAATAGTCTTTTATGTAGTCTCTAAAAATATTATACCATAATTTACTAATATGTTAAATTTAATATTATATTGTCTACAATTGTAAAAGAGTATTGTGTTCTAAGAAGTTATTGTATTAATAGTATGACCTTTTTATTTTTCAATGAGAATAATGACAACATTGACAGTTGTGACAATATTGAAGTATAATAATATAAATGATATAAATTTATATTATAAAGACATAAAAAAGAGACTACAAACTATTTGCTGTAGGGTGTAGTTCTTAAAGTTAACAATAAAAAGAATAGATTTATGTATTACTTTCAGAATCACTAGACCCGCCAGTCTGGTGATTCTTTAGTTTTCTAATAGATGCTTTCAAGTTTAAGATTGCATCTATTAGCTTTGTCAAATGATTTATTATTCTTGTAATCATAATTATCATTATTAAAAACAAAACTAAGTACTCCATAGTCTCACCCCCTTTCTTACTGGGGATTTTAACTAAAGAGCCATCACCCTAATAGTCTAAACTGTAGTCTCTAAAAATATTATACCATAATTTTCCAATATGTTAAATTTAATATTATATTGACGACAGGAGTAGAATAAAGATATAATACAGATAACAGAAAATTTAAAAATTTTACATAAGAATTACTACTTATCTATGCCACCTTAAACAAGTGGCTCTTTTCTATTCTGGTATATATTTAAGGAGGTGTTACAAATGATAAATAATATAGAAGATTGTAAGCTTCTTATTGAGACAGAAATAAGAATGAAAGATATAGATGAAAAAGAACTAATATCTCAAAGGGAGATTCTGAAAGACCTAAATATTAATGAAAAAGACCTTGAAGATATTGAAGTGAATTTTGAATAATGAAATGATTTATAATATACCTATTTTAAATATGTATTAGTTGATATCAGTAATCGTCTTTATCTAGTGATTTTTTATTTATTAACTGTAAACGAATCTGTTTTACAAAAAACGTATCTGTGGTATAATAAAAGTAAGGAATTTAATCTACTTAATACAAAGAGTGATTGTTTCCTTAAAGTTAATTAAAAATTAATTTATCTTTTGAAACCACTCTTATTGTGAACTGAGACCTTTATATCGGACAGTTAAAAAACCACGGAGTGATTATGAAACCATAAGATGATTCTTGTAATGTACAGGAGTCATCTTTTTTAATCCCCATTGTTTTCTTTTATTATTATAATACTCTATGTAATTTGATACAAGATTTTTTACCTCATCAAAGGTTCTACACATTCTATAATTAACTTCATCTTTTAAATGACCAAAAAATGACTCCATTGGAGCATTGTCCAAACAATTTCCTTTTCTTGACATAGACTGTATTAAATTAGCTTTTTTACATGCACATATGAATTCTGGATATGTATAATGAATTCCTTGGTCAGAATGAATTATACAACCTTCCAAATCATTTTTTGAATACTTATCACTTATATCTTTAATTGGTCGTAGACCTAAATCCATAGATAAATTTTGAGAGATATGATAAGAAAGTATTTCTCTTGTTGCAACATCTTTTACTGCACCTAAATACGCTATATTTCCATTTGAATAGTGTAAATAGGTAATATCTGTAAGCAAAACTTTTAAAGGTTTGCTTTGTGTAAAGTTTCTTTTTAAAATATTTTTCATTACTCTATGCTCTTTAGTTGCAGTGGCAATATTTTTATATGGATTCCTTCTTCTAACCTTTGTCATTAATTTATATTTTTTCATTATTCTTTTTATTTTCTTATGATTCATTATTATGTTATCAGTTTCAAGAGCCATCTTTATTACTCTCCATCCAGCCTTTTTATGTTTTGATTCAAAGACATTTTTTATTAAAGTATAGTCATTAAAATCCTTATCTAAACCATTATATCGCTTTAACCAATGATAGTAGCCAGAACGGCTTACATTAGCTATTTTACAAAGTTCTTTTATTGTTACTTTAGGTAAAGAATTATCCTCTTTGTTTAATTTTATGCATTGTTCAAAGGTATTTTTTATTACAATATATTTATCATTTCCATAAACTTTATTTATTTTATCACTGTCCTTTCCAGAGCATCTATCTTTTTTAAAAAATTATTTTCCATTTCAAGATATTTGATTCTCGCTTTTGCTCGTTTTAACTCATCTTTTATA
>NZ_JAGWCV010000006.1:0-110739 GCF_020657735.1 Clostridioides sp. ZZV15-6383
CCAATTTTTTCTACTTTCGTAACTTTCACACTTAGGTTTATTTCATCCTTATGTTTTAGTTTGGTTAGCTTTAGGGGTTTTTAGCAATTCAAGTAGTATTGGATAGGTTCTATCCTATCTCTACATACAGGTTTCCCTATATGCTGACTATTTTAGCTACTAACTCATGACTAAAGTCACGAGTGTGCGTAGCTATTTTTTAATCAATATGAATATTAATGACAATATAACTAATGGCTTGTTATTTTTAAGTAAAACTATTATATCCTTAAACCCAGCTTTTTCACTATCTTCATTTACCACACTATATCTTTCTTTAGTAGTGAAGAAACAGAATAATAGTAATAATCCACCTGCTATACCATATATTATCATTGCTTGTTGATAACCCTTAGCTAAATTTCCTCCCCCTAATATTGTACTTAACTTAGGAACACCATAAGTTACTATAAGAGTTCCTACTGATGCAAAGAACATTCTTACTACGGAAAGGTTTGCACGTTCTGTGGAATCTTGTGTCATTGCTGATGTTAATGCTCCATAAGGTACATTTACTAACGTATATATCATCCCTAGCCCTATATAAGTAACAAATGCATATACAAATTTACCCATAGGAGATATATCTGGCACTGTGAAACATAAAATAGCTATTAATGTAAATGGCAATGCACCGTATAAAAGATATGGTCTAAATTTACCATGCTTTGATTTTGTTCTATCTACAATAACACCCATTATAGGGTCATTCAAACCATCCCAAATCCTTGCTACTAAAAAAATCATAGATACTGCCATTGGAGCTAATCCATATACATCTGTATAAAAATACATTAAAAATGCTCCAACTGTACTAAATATTAAGTTACATGCTAAATCCCCTGTAGCATAACCGACCTTTTCTTTCCCTGAAAGCTTATCACTTGCTATAATAGGTTGCTTCATATTGTTTTCCATGTAATTAACCCCCTTATCTTAGAGCTAGTATAAATTTATACCAACTCATTTTATAACAATACTATCTAGTTCTAAATACTTAAAAATTATTCATTACTGTAAATATAACTTCACTATCTTTAGCTTGTGCTACTGTTCCTATTTCTAAATCGTACTTGCATTTAGCATTTTCAGATGTTGCATTAATATTTCTAAGAACTATTTTATAATCTCCACTTATTCCCTTTGTATGAACACTTATTTTATTTCCTATTTTTATTGCAGATACTTTTCCTACTTCTTTTCCAAGTGAGTTATATAGTATCGTTTCTATTCTATTATTTTCATTTAATTCAAATATGTTAATCTCTAAATCCTTTAAGTAATCATAATCTGGTTTTTTATCATTATATCCTATAGGAATTATGGTATTATCTTTAACCATTAAAGGTAGTGACATATAATCATGATTTTCCTTGTACCATCTTCTACCTTCAAGTACTTTATTATTTAATAAATTTGTCCATCTTCCTTCTGGCAAATAATAACTTACATCTCCAGTATTACTAAATACAGGGGCTACTAATAAACCTTCACCAAACATATACTGACGATCTAGGTATATACAAGTTTCATCATCACTATACTCAAGTACCATAGGTCTTATCATAGGTATACCAGTATTTTTTGCTTCAATAGCATATTTAAATAGATAAGGCATAAGTTTCATTTTTAACTTAGCAAATTTACGAGTTACTTCAACAGCTTCCTCATCATATATCCAAGGTACTTTATACTCAACATTTCCATGATATCTACTATGTGATGATAAAAGACCAAATTGAGTCCATCTTTTGTAAATATCAGCTGTACACCCTTCTTCAAATCCTCCTATATCATGACTCCAATATCCAAATCCACAAAGACTTAAAGATAATCCACCTCTTAATGATTCTGCCATAGAAGAATAATTGGACAAACAGTCTCCTCCCCAATGTACTGGGAAGTTCTGTCCTCCAACTGTTGCTGATCTAGCAAACACACACGCTTGTTCATTTCCTAGTTTTTCTACTAAAAGTTCAAATACTAGCTTATTATATAAATAAGTATAGTAATTATGCATTTTCTTAGGATTTGATTCATCGTAGTATTTTATACCGTATTTTAGTGCATCTATTCCATAAAATTCATCCTGAACAGGTATCCTTTCACCAAAATCAGTTTTAAAACTATCTACTCCCATATCAATCAATCTTTCAAGATGTGACTTATACCACTTACAAGCCTCTGGATTAGTAAAATCAACTAAGGCCATACCTGCTTGCCATCTATCCCATTGCCATATTTTATTATTTCCAGTTTTGACAAAGTATCCTTTTTCAGCACCTTCTTTATATAGAGGTGATTTTTGACCTATATATGGATTTATCCAAACACAAACTTTTATACCCTTATCATGAATTCTTTTTAACATTCCTTCTGGTTCTGGAAATACTCTATTATCCCATTCAAAGTTACACCATTCAAATTCTTTCATCCAGAAACAATCAAAGTGGAAAGTTTCAAGTGGTATATCTCTTTCTAACATTCCATCTATAAAACTCATTACTGTTTCTTCATCGTAATTTGTACAGAAAGAAGTTGTTAGCCAAAGACCAAATGACCACGCTGGTGGAAGTGTTGGTTTTCCAGTTAAATTTGTATAATTATTTATAACCTCTTTTAAGTCATTTCCGCCTATTATGTAATATTCAAGTGATTCACCTTCTACACTAAATTGAACTTTGCTAACTGACTCTGAGCCTACTTCAAAAGATACGTTTTCAGAATGATTAACAAAAACCCCATAGCCCTTATTTGTTAAATAAAACGGTATATTTTTATATGACTGTTCACTTGCAGTTCCACCATCTTGGTTCCAAACATCCACTGATTGACCATTTTTTACAAAAGGGGTAAAACGTTCTCCCAAACCATATACTAACTCTCCAACTCCTAGTGCTAATTGTTCTCTCATATAAATTTCTTTTTTGTCTGTTGTAATATAAGCAGTACCTGTTTTGCTTGTTTCAGTTAATAACCTATCATTATTATAAAACTTAATCCCCCAGTCTTCCCCTTTTCCTATTTGTGCTTTTAATCTACCTGATATAAATTCATAGTTATCATTATTTTCTTTTATTTTAATCTCTGGTGTTTTTTCATTTAATTTGAAGTAAGATTGTTCATTTACTCCTGCATGATGGGTAATTTTGACCTTAATTATATTTTCCATAGGAGAAGATATTTCTGTTGTTAACATTCCTCCATCTAAAGTATTTCCTCTTGTATTTACTTTGATAAACGGACAATATGCTGTTAATTTTACCTCTTCTATACACATATCATAAAGTTCAACAGGATGTAAAACTGTGTAATTCTCTTTGTTTAACCACATTCCATTGCTAAATTTCAATTTAATATTCCTCCTCTAAATAATATTAGCTTTGCTTCAACTTAAGTATATTTTATATTATTTTTTAGCGATATATTAGGTATTTTCTATGCTACTTTATAGGTCTTTTTTAGCTTTTTGCTTATATTTATAAAACTTTTTTAATGATAATACTTCATGTCGTATTTTGAAACCCATTTTACATGTTTATTTTTAAGTTTAAACTTATGACTATTACAAATTATCTAAAAAAAGCTGTCACATAACAATTTATAATTGTTATGTGACAGCTCCTTTTTTACCCTACATCTTCAATTTCACTACATTTTGAATAGCTATTCAATTGTATAGCTAGTCAAATAAATGTTCTCCATTTGTCTCTATAACCTTCTTGTACCAATTAAAACTCTTCTTTTTATATCTATTTAAAGTACCACTTCCATCATCATTACGGTCTACATAAATAAATCCATAACGTTTCTTAAGCTCTGCTGTTGACGCACTTACTAAATCTATACATCCCCATGTAGTATATCCAATCAAATCAACACCATCATCAATAGCTTCAGCAACTTGTTTTAAGTGATTTCTCAAATAGTCTATTCTATAATCATCATTAACTGTATG
Source organism: Clostridioides sp. ZZV15-6383 (assembly GCF_020657735.1). Lineage (NCBI taxonomy): Bacteria > Bacillati > Bacillota > Clostridia > Peptostreptococcales > Peptostreptococcaceae > Clostridioides > Clostridioides sp. ZZV15-6383. Next base: position 3,998 of record NZ_JAGWCV010000006.1, read on the forward strand.
CTCTCCATTTTCATCTACTATTAATTCATCAACAGCTCCCAATCCATTTTCTACTATAAACAATGGCTTTTGATATCTATCATAGAATTGATTAAGTACATACCTAAGACCTTGCGGGTCTATTTGCCATCCCCATTCACTTTCTTTTAATGTTGGGTTTTTTGCTCCACCCATGATGTTTCCTTTACTACCTTTAATAGTCTTATCTGAACTTTCACAAATACTCATATAATAACTAAAGGATATAAAATCTACTGTATTTTTTAATATCTCAATATCTTCATCCATTATATCTATATGTATGTTATTTTTTCTAAAGTAACGTTTTGAATAACTTGGGTATTTACCTCTAACATGAACATCTGCAAAGAATAAATTTTCGTGTTCCTTTTCCATTGCACAAATTACATCATCAGGATTTGGAGTTAATGGATAGACTGGCATAGATAACACCATGCACCCTATTTTAAATTCAGGATTTATCTCATGCCCCATCTTTACTGCTTTTGCACTTGCCACCAATTCATGGTGTATAGCTTGATATATTTGATTTTTTGTTAACTTTTCTTTAGGAGTATTAATTCCTCCACTTAAAAATGGTTCATGTACTATAGAGTTTATTTCATTGAATGTAAGCCAGTACTTTACTTTATCTTTGTATCTTTTAAAAACTGTAGTTACATATCTACAGTAAAAATCTATTAAATCACGACTTATCCATCCATCATATTTTTCTGCTAAATATAATGGTGTTTCATAATGAGATAAAGTAACTAATGGTTCTATATTATATTTTCTACACTCATCAAATAGGTCATCATAAAACTTAAGACCTTTTTCATTTGGCTCTAGTTCATCACCCTTAGGATAAATTCTAGACCATGCTATTGATGTTCTAAATACTTTAAATCCCATTTCAGCAAATAATTTAATATCCTCTTTATATCTATTATAAAAATCAATACCAACTAATTTCATATTATCTTCTGTTGGCTTTTCAGTTCTTGGAGTCATAATTCCATTTGGAGTCACATCCTGTATGCTAAGTCCCTTTCCATCTACATTATATGCACCTTCACATTGGTTTGCAGCTACTGCACCACCCCATAAAAAATTTTCTGGAAATCTACTCATTTTATATCATCTCCCTTAATTTAATATTAAATGTTACTTAAAGCATAATCTTTAAGAAATTTCTTATATTATATTTATTAATCTATGTACCATAATTCACTTTCTAGTTAACCATATTTAGATTACTACTGTTAATAAATCAGATTCTATCATCAACGCTTTATCATTAGTACTTACTATTATATCTTGGAATTCTGATGAGTTAGTCACAATAATTGGTGTTACTGTTGAGTACCCAGCTTCAATAATTTTATCAATATCAAATGTAACTAACAAATCTCCAGCCTTAACTTTGTCTCCAGCTTTAATATGCATTTCGTAGTACTTTCCTTCCAATTCAACTGTATCAATTCCTATGTGCATTAATATTTCTACACCTTCACTAGTTTCAAATCCTACAGCATATTTTGTAGGAAAAACAAATTTTACTTCTCCATCTGCAGGTGCATATAACTCACCTTTATCTGGCTTTATTGCAATACCTTGCCCCATAGCTCCTTCTGAAAAACACTGGTCAGGTATATCTTTTAAAGATACCAATTCTCCTTGCAATCCACTCTTTAACACTACACTATCTTTTTTTGAATTTGAAACACTTTTATTTGTAAACCCTTCCGAAATCATACTATCGTTAAATCCCCATATGAAAGTTGTAACAGCTGACCCTACATAAGCAATTGCACATGCTATCAAGAAACCAATAAAACCAACACCTATATATGCAGGTAAAGTAATTAAACTTGTCCCAATAAATGCCCCTACACCTGTACCTGCTGCTGCTGTTATAGCACCTGCTACTCCAGAAAATATACTTGCAATAATAAAAGGCTTTTTAAATTTTAAATTGACTCCATATATTGCAGGCTCAGTTATTCCCGTTAATACTGCAGAAACTGCTGCAGGTCCTGCTATAGCTTTCAAATCCTTATCTTTTGTTTTTAAAAACACTCCCAAACAAGCTCCAGCTTGACTAAAGTTATTAGGTCCAGTTATTACAAATAAAGTATCTCTACCATATGTAGCTATATTATTTAATACTATAGGTACAAATCCCCAGTGCAATCCAAATATTATTACTGTTGGCCATATTACAGATACTAAACCTCCTGCAATTATAGGATTTACACTCATAACCCATTTATATCCATCAGCTAAATATACTCCTGCATAACTTGTAACTGGTCCAATAGTTAAATATGTTAATGGAACAATAATCGATATACATAATAGTGGAACTAAAAAACCTTTTAATATACTTGGTATTATTTTATTTAAAAATGCTTCTACCTTAGCAAGTACCCATACACTAATAATTGCTGGTATAACACTAGAAGTATAACTTACTAGAATCACTGGTAATCCTAAAAAACTTATACTTTGACCTTCATTATATAAACCAACTATGTTAGGATATACTAATGATGCTCCAATGATAAATGCTAAAAATTGATTTGCCTTAAAATATTTAGCTGATGTAAATGCTAAAACTATAGGTAAAAAATTAAAAATTGCGTCTGCTGCTGCATATAAAATCATATATGTACCACTATTTTCTTGTAAAAACCCTATTGTAGTTCCTAGTATTAATAAAGCTTTTAACATACCAGCACCTGAAAGAGCCATCATTAAAGGAGAAAAAATTGCAGATATCGCAGATATGAATCTATCAATAAGTTTTTCTTTTGGTTTCTCTTTATCTTCTACATTATCAACTTTTGTTTCAAACATAGTTCCTTTTACCAGTTGATTGTATACTTCAGAAACATGATTTCCTATGACTACTTGATACTGACCTCCACTTTCTACTACTGTTATTACACCATTATTTTTTTTTAGCTTCTCTGTATTCGCTTTTCCTATATCTTTTAACTTGAATCTTAATCTAGTTGCACAGTGAGTAACATATGATATGTTTTCTAATCCACCAACTCCTTCTATTACCTCTTTAGATAGGTCACAATATTTTGTAGACATAATAAACCTCCCACATTTAATATAAAATCAATTTCTATCTCAAATAAATGACTATATCAACTTCTCTTTTGCATGTTTTGAATTACTTATTAATATTTTCGAAAACGATTTCAAGTTAATTATAGACAACCTATACAGCTTATATTTTTATATTATTTAGTTCAAGTATATTAACTAGTACTAAATATTTACTTCTATCAATTTGCCATAATTTTCAAACTGTCAATACGTCTTAAATCTAATCATGCTTTAAGAAGTTAACATCACTTGTTAGAACATTAATATCTTCACTCCTTTCTAATTCTAAATATTCTTTATATTTTTATAGTATCACAATCAATTATTTTTGTAAATATTTATTATTTTTATACTAAATATTTACTTAATTATTTTTATTTTTTATTAAACAAAAAAATCCTAAGCTATATTTCATTTGCTTAGGATTCTCAAAATTTATTACAATATTTATTTTTTTCCTATAATTACTACGTCTTTGTTACATGAGTGCATTTTAAATAAAGTGCTATCTTCTTTAAATTCAATTAAAGGGCTAAGAATATTCTTTGTTTCTAAATCAAATAGATAAAATTTATACTCTGATAAATTTTCACTTATTTTAACATTAGTATTTATTGGTATATATAGTATAACAGATGATTTATCATCATTAGTTGCATATCTTATTTCATTTGTATCATTAACAACAAGATTATTTTTAGGGATAATATTTTTTAAATTATTTTGTTCAAGAAGATACTTTAACATACCATAATCAAAAGCACCTGGTAATTGAAGCGCACTTTGCCACAATAAAGGACTATCAAAAGCTTCTCCTATTCCCATAAAAAATATTGAATTATTAGTGTGCCAACTCCATATTCCATGAGCTCCATACGTTAATCCAGCACAAGCTCCAGATAGTACACTTTGCCATCCTGCCTTTCTTATATCATAGTCATTAAATCTGCCATACACCTTTCTACTATAGCCCATCTGCTCATAACAAGGTTCTGAATTTAAGATTGGTTTACATGGATATTTACTATAAAATACTTCTGCTAAGTAGTAAGGCATACTGGTAAATAAACTATTGTGTCCTGATTGATACATATAAAAATCAATTTTACTTACTAATATCTCTGGTATTTCCTCCAGTCTCCCTCTGATATGGAGAGTTTTTAAGGTGTTTGGAGACACTTTATTAAAAAATTCTAATGCTTTATTGTAATATTCTATACTTTCTTCTTTTTCAAAATCAGTATCTCCACTAATTAAATAGATAGGGTTCATATCATTAAAAGTTTTATTTACTATATCAAAATAAGTTGGCAAAAACGATAGAGGTATTATATTTTTATCCATAATCGCACTTGCCCACGTTCCTGGCACATAATTTGACCACAATACTACTAAAGCTAATTGAAATCCATATTCTTTAGCTAATAAACACATCTCTTTAGCATTTTCAAAATATAGTTTATTCAAAGTTGAATAGTCGAAAGCTCCATCATCATTTATATCAAATGGTAATAACTCATCATGCTTAGCACTTCTATCCCATTGAGGAAGAATGTTTATTTGAAGAGTATTAAATCCTTGTTGTTTTCTTTTTTCAAGATAAAACCTCCACTCATTAAAATCTATATTTGTAAATGCACTCCAACATGTATCTGCTAAATAAAAAAAATGCTCTTTATCCAAAGTAAAAGTTCTATTGTCAGATGCTATTTTTAACCTACTCACAATTACACCCCTTCTCCTTAACAATAGCCTTAAACAAAATTAAAACTATTATTTATTAATATATTTAACACTATCTCTTTCTATCAATTCTGTTTCTACTTCTATCTTTAACTTTAAATCAAGTTGATTATTAATCTTATCTATAAGTCTATTTACAGCTATTTTCCCCATTTCTACAGTCTGTACCTTAATAGTTGTTAAAGCAGGGTTAGCAAGTGCACTAAACGTTATATCATCAAATCCTATTATGGATACATCTTCAGGAATTTTTATTCCTTTTTCATTCATTGCCTTCATTGCTCCCAAAGCAATTATGTCATTAAATGCAAATAATGCAGTTGGTAACTCTACTTTTTCATCTATTATCTTTTTCATGTCATTATAAGCACCATCTATAGTAGGCTCTAACAAAAACTTATATTCTTGATTTTGTTCTATATTTAAATCATTTAGAGCCTTATCAAATCCAGTTGCTCTGTATTCAAAGTTCTTTATGCTTCTAGAACTTCCTAAGTAACCTATTTTTTTATGTCCCTTTTCAACAAAATACTTTACAGCAGAATACGCACCACTGACATTGTTTATACAAACATAGTCTGAACTTTTAGTTTCATGGTAACTATCTACTATAACTATAGGTATAGATATACTTAAATTTTCAAAAAATCTTAAATCCTCTTCGTTCATTTCTGTTGCCAACAATAAAATACCATCTACATTTTTTTGTCTTATTATTGTATCAATATTATCTTTTGAACTAACATCATCTCTAACATGAGAAATTAAGAGTTCATAACCATTATTACGGCACTCTCTTTCACAACCTTCTATAAGTGCAGAGAAAAAAGGAGTATCAGAAACAACATAGCCATGCTTTTTAAATACTATTAGTCTAATTGCATTATCTTCATTTTTCTTCTGATTTCTAAAATAGCCTTTTTCCTCTGCTATTTTAATTATTCTTTCTTTGGTTTCTTTTCCTACACCTTTTCTATTGTTCAATGCATTTGAAACAGTACCCGGCGATACACCTGCTAATTTAGCTATATCTTGCATTATAGTTTTACTATTCATTTTATCACTACCTTTTCTATATTAAATGATTAAATTCACACTCCATAAATTATAGTATAAGGCAACAATTAAATAAAATAAACACTTAAGCTAAATATTTAGTAAATATTTTTATTTTAGTAATGTTTTTCAATTTTTAATAAATATTATCTTATTCTCCTCTTATCCATGCCTTTACATCCTCTTCTACATCATCATAAAAATCTAGATTTAAATCATGTAAATACTTACAAGCTTCATAAATAGCAGGTAATACATTATGATGTATCCCAACACAATGGTGCACATATGGACCAGTTACAAGCTTATCTTCTAATCTTGTTAAGTTTTCTACTTCAACCCAAAGATATGTTCCCTGTATATAAGGTCCTTCTATTCCTTTTGCATGTCCTAACAGCAAAGAATACTCTCCATTATCTCCATCAAACCTTAATAAAGATATATCCCCTCCTTTTATCTCTGCAAATGATGAACCTACACATCCACTTTCAAGAGCAAAAGGAACTCCAAGTTTTGCTTTTTCTCCTTCTTTAGTTAAAGATATAGGATAGCATCCACAATGTTGAAGCAATTCTCCATTTTTATTGGTTGGATGTGCTACTGTCCAATCAGCAAAAAACGGTGGTGTTTTCCCCATTGCAGCAGATTGAGCTATAACAGAGGTTATCGCTCCATGTATATCAGTTTCACAAACTACTGGTATTCCCTCATCAGTAAGAATAGCATTTGCTATACATGGCATTATCTTAAGCTCCTCTTGTAATGCATTCCAACATTGAATGGCTACTGCTTTACATCCATACTTTTCAGTTAAAATGTTAAATGCCAACTTAAGTGCTGCTACCCTAACTACACTCTCATCTTCAACATTTATTTCTAAATTCTCTCTTAGAAACTGTATTGTTTCCTTTAATTTTTCATCATTTTTTGATTCTATCTCTTTTACACAGTTAACAAATTCCGATAAAGAAATTGGATTTATTTGCACTCCAAACTTCTCAAGTAATTCACCTTCATTACACATCATAGTCCAAAAAGATAATGGTCTAGTTGATATTTGAAGTATTCTTAAATTTTTAAGTTCTTTTACTACATTAACTGCAGCAATAAAATTGTTTACTCCTCTTTCAAAAGCTTCATCTTCTAGAGATGCATTTGGTATATATGTAAACTTAACTTTAAATCTTCTAAGTATCTTACCTGTAGCAAATAGACCACATTGACTATCTCTAAGTCTTGTTCCATCTTCTAGTGGAGCTCCATCTCTAGGTCCCCATAAAAGAACTGGTAGATGTAATTTATGAGCAACTTTTGCCACCAAATCTTCAGTACCAAAGTTACAATGTGGAAAAAATAAAGCATCTACTTTTTCTTGTTTAAACTTATCGACAATCTTCTCTACATCCGATTCTTTAAATAACAGACCCTCTTCATTTATATCCTCTATATCAACAAAATCTATGTTCATGGATTTTAATTTCTTACTGATTAATTGTTTATACTTTATAGCTTCTTTTTTACTAAATATATTTCTACGAGTTGGTGCAACTCCTAACTTTATTTTATACTCTATCATATTATCTCTCCTATAAATTAACATTTTAGCTATTTAATTCTGTCATGTATAATACACTTTTCATTGCATTCTTCCATTTTCTATACAGTTTTTCTCTATTTTGTTCACTTACATTAGAAGTATAGTTTTTTATATTTTCAGGTAAATGTTTAATTTCTTCTATACCATTCCAAACACCTAAACCAATCCCTCCTAAGTATGCAGAACCTAGAGCTGATAACTCTTCATTTTTATTTTTAGCAATATTACAATCAAGTAAATCTGCTAAAAATTGATTATATATATCATTTACTGTTACTCCACCATCAACACTTAAATTTTTAATCGTTATATTACTTTCCGATTCTAATATATCAATAGCATCTTTAACTTGATATGCTATTGACTCCATAGCAGCTCTCATTATATGCTTTTTATTCGTATTCCTAGATATACCTACTATAGATGCTCTCGCATCAGGCTTCCAAAATGGTACACCTATTCCTACAAATGCTGGTATAAAATATACACCTTCATTATTTTTAACTTCTTCGACAGCTTTATTAAACTCTTCAAAATCTGAAAACAGACCTAGTTCATTTTTTATCCAGTTGATTGTATCTCCGCTAGAATTTACAATTCCTTCAACTGCATAGTTAATTATATTTTTAGTAATATAACCAACAGTCGATACAACTCCATTTTGAGAAGGAATAAAGTTTTTACCCACATTTATCATTATAGAATTACCAGTACCAAATGTAGACTTTGCCATACCTACTTCAAAACATCTTTGACCAAACAAAGCACCTTGAGAATCTCCAATTACTCCACTAATCTTAATATTTTCCGAAAAATATCCTTCAATATTAGTTTCTCCAAATATTTCATCTGATGGATATATTTTGGGTAACATACTCCTTGGTATACCAAATATGTTCAATAAAGAATCGTCCCATTTCAAATCTCTTATATTAAGTAATAAGGTTCTACTAGCGTTAGTATAGTCTGTAGCATGACTTTTTTTATTAGTAAGATTCCAAACTAACCACGAATCAATATTACCAAGCAATAAATCCCCACGTTCAGCTTTATCTCTAGCTCCATCTACATTATCTAATATCCACTTGACTTTAGTAGCTGAAAAATAAGGGTCTAATTTCAAACCAGTCTTTTCTTGTATTTCATTCTTATATCCACCTAGAGTTTTGCATATATCACTAGTTCTCCTACATTGCCATACTATTGCATTATATACAGGCTTACCCGTATTCTTATCCCAAACTACTACAGTTTCTCTTTGATTTGTTATAGAAATACCGGCTATATCCCTTATACATAATTCATGAGATATGATTATTTCCTTTAATAAGCAGATTACATTACTGTATATTTCAATAGGGTCGTGTTCTATCCAACTATTATTAAGATAATATTGGTTATGTTTCTTAGATAATTTATTTATTACTATTCCTCTACTATCTATAATCAGTACCTTGGTTCCTGATGTACTCTGGTCTATGGTTAATATATATTTTTTATCCATATTTTTACCTCTTTAATTTTCACTAGATAGCATTTCCTTAGCTATTTTCACTATATTTTCGCTATTTAGTCCATAATAATTAAATACTTCTTTACTATTACCTGCTATAGGAGATTCATCTGCTATTCCTAACACTTGCATCTTAATAGGGATATTTTGGACTACGACCTCTGATACTGCTGCTCCCAATCCACCATATATACTGTGTTCTTCTATTGTTATAATTCCCTTCGTTTCTTTAGAAGATTTTATTATAGCTTCTTTATCTAAAGGCTTAATTGTATGCATATTTATTACTCTACATTCAATACCATGTTTTTCAAGTTCTATAGCTGCATCTAGTGCAATTCTTACTGTTTCACCAGTTGCTATCACTGTTATATCATTTCCACTATGTAATTCATTAGCTCTACCTATTTTAAAATCAAAATCTTCATTTTCATATACATCTTCAACAGGATTTCTTCCTATTCTTATATAGGCTGGAATATCACTTTTATACAATTCTTGTATCATCTTCTTAGTTTCGTGTCGGTCAGCCGGAAGCAGTACTTGTATATCTGGTATTGCTCTAGTTACTGCTATATCTTGAAGAGAATGATGAGTCATTCCTAGAGCCCCATAGCTTACACCCCCACTTATTCCTATAAGTTTGACATTATTTTTAGAATAAGCCACATCTATTTTTATTTGCTCTATACTTCTCATTGATAAAAAACATGCTGGAGAAGCTACATAGGTTTTTTTCCCACAAGATGCTAATCCCGATGCAATACCAACTAAATTTTGCTCTGCTATTCCAACTTCAACAAACTGTTCTGGATATAACTCAGCAAACTCTGACATGGAAGCAGAACCTCTAGAATCACTAGTTAAAACCATTATATCTTTATCATATTTTGCTATATCCACTAAAGTATCACAAATTACTTTACGGTTTGCTATCTTATTCATCTATTTCCCCTCCTTTAAATCTTTAACTGCTTTTATGTATTGCTCCTCTGTTAGCACTCCATGATGCCATTTTATGTTATTTTCCATAAAAGATATTCCTTTACCCTTTATGGTATTAGCTATTATCATTGTTGGATTATTTTTTTTCAATGGTATCTTATCAAAGACTTCAACCAATTCTGTTATATTATTTCCATCTACCTGAACTACTTCCCAGCCAAAGCTCTGCCACTTTTCGTGAAGATTTTCAAGTGTCATAACTTCTTCTGTAGTTCCTGATATTTGCAATTTATTTCTATCTATAATTGCTACTAGGTTATCTAACTTATAATGACTAGCTGCCATAGCTCCTTCCCATACAGACCCTTCAGCTAATTCACCATCTCCCATAAGGGTAAAAATTCTGTAGCTTTTCTTATCACGCTTTCCTGCTATGGCCATACCTACAGCTAATGAAAGACCATGTCCTAGAGAACCTGTATTAACCTCTACTCCTGCATTTTTATTGTTTGGATGACCTATAAGTGTTGAATTAAATTGGCTATATCTTTTTAACTTATCTCTACTAAAAAAGCCTTTATCAGCTAATATACAGTATAGAGCTTCTGCTATATGGCCTTTACTTAATATGAATCTATCTCTATTTGAATCTTTTGCGTTTTCAGGACTTATATTCATTACATGGTAATAAAGAGTTGTTAAGATATCAGTACTAGACATTGCACCTCCTATATGACCTGCTTTTGCATTATATACAACATCTAATATTTCTTTTCTTATTTGATTTGATTTTTCTTCTAACCTTTTAATCTGTTTGTTCATAGTCTCCCTCCATATAAATCTTCTTTTTATATTTAGTAAATATTTAGTTATATTTTTATATTATCACGTATTTTTAAATTAGTAAATATTTATTATTATTTATGATAATTATTTAGTTCTTATTTATTTACATCACTAAATATTTAGTCAATAGAAAGTAAATTAAAATTATATCGGATATCTAAAGTTATAAATAAAACCTATAATTTATAAACAGAAAAAGTGAGTGTCTCAAAATGAACTTTTTAGTTCATGAGGCACTCTTTTTCGTATGAAATAAAATGTATTTTCATCATTTCAGCAACAAAAAAGAGGCTTATCTCTCTATTTTGAGACAACCTCTTTTTCACGAATTCTAATGTTGCTCTTATTCTATCATCATTAGATTTATAGTTACAATTTTTACAACAAAATATAGGATTTTTCTTATATCATTTACAAAACTATTTTCTCTTAAACCTATAAACTTAATTATACATTTTGCAGATTTATTTCCATATTCTTAAAGTTTTTTCTTAGGATTTTATAATGTACTCTTTTTGATAAATATTTATACATTTACTTATTTTCTCTAATCTCATCAAATCCAACTATAGGTATCTCTAAATTATACTCTTTAAGTAGCTTTTCTAACTCTTCTATAAAAATACCTCTCCCATCTACCATTTGTACATCATTTATTTTATTCATCAATTCATTACAACCACTCAATTCACCAAGCCAACTTTTAGAACTACATGTCTTATTATAACCACAACTTGGGCTACCATCTATTGCAATGATACTTTTTATATCATAATTATTTTTTAAATATTCATCAAATTGCCTCACATAAGGTATTAACATTTGCCTACATTGTTCTCTAAAAAACAAATTGTCAAACTGTTCTTTTACATGCCCCCACCTATTTATTCCATACATAATTATTTCTGGACATGGTAGTTGAATTATTCCATATCCTTTATTTATTAAATCTATTGCTATATTTTGTGCTCCTTTAAATTCTGACAGCCCCTCTACTTTAGAGTTACAGTTTAATATACAATGACATACTACTACAATCTCTCTATTTCTCTTCATAATAATCTCCTTAGTTATTCTTAATTTTAATGATACTACATATTTTGATAATTATATTATTTATTTGTTCTATATTTATAATATTCTATATAGAAATATACAATTAGTAATCTTTTATAATCTATACTATGATAAATGTATACATTTTTTTAGGAGGTATTATAATTGAATACTAAGAAAATAACATTTTCTTCAATGTGTATAGTTATTAACATTGTCTTAGGTATGGTTATATCTATGATAAATATACCATTATTATTTTTAGATACAGTTGGTACTGTGCTTGGGGCTGTTGTATTAGGTCCTTTTTGGGGTGCTCTTATTGGTGGATGTACAAACTTAGTTTTAGGTGTTATATCAGGTCCTACAAATATACCTTTTGCCCTTGTAAATATTGTTCTTGGTCTTATTGTTGGATATATTTCTAAGAAAAAAGGTTTTGGTTATAAAGAAGCTATTATTACAGGAGTAATTTTATCTATTGTTTGTCCTTTAATTGGTACTCCTATTTCAGTTTTATTGTTTGGTGGTTTAAGTGGAAGTGGTGCTGATTTATTGGTTGGTTTTTTAGTTCAGTCTGGTCAGAAGATATTTACTGCTGCATTCTTTCCAAGAATTCTTAGTAATATAGTGGACAAGCCTTTATCTTGCATTATGGTGGTATATTTTATAAGTAAAATGCCTAAAGGTTTTATAAGCCAATATAGTAAAAATACGTCTAATTCATACTAATAAGTCATCTATCATGTAGAATTTATTAATCTTTTTAAAATGTTATATACTCATCTTTATATAACATTTTTATTAATAATTTAATTATATAGTATTTGCAATATTTTAACTAAATGCAACCTCTTGATATAAATTTGATATATAAGTCTATATCAAGAGGTTCTATTTTATTTTTTAATATAATTAAGATTCTATTCCAACACAAAATGTGTAAATTTCATTATTTTATTGAAAATATTACTTCATTTAACTCTATATCAAACTCATTAAGTAAAAATCTCATTATATTTAATTTAGCTTCTGTATTTAAATGTGTTTCTAAATATATATTCTCTGAAATTCTAACTCCTCTCCTTAATTTAGATATATCTTTAGATTTATTATTATCTATAAAATCTCTTTTATAAGCTTTTTCTATAATACTATTAAACCTTACAGGATCCAAATCATATAAAGTAAGAGCAACTTGTTCATAAAATTCTGTCCAATTTTTAACTTTATATGATTCTCCTAATATACTAAATGATACTATACTCTCATTTGTAAAATTAACATCATCATCTTCTAATGTAAATATATTTTCACTGTTACTTGGAGGTTCATATGCAACATTTGGATATTTCCAAATTTCTACAGCTCTATCTAATAATATCTTAGTTCTATTTTTTATTTCTTCTTCATTCCACTTATCTATAAATGAAATATACTTGTTTAGATAAAGCCTACTATCTTTAAATCCACTTTCCATCTCTTTCTTTTCTTCAAATGTTTTATTGCTTAATTTTGAATTATATCCTGTCAAAGTTAAATTTCCAATTGTATGTAAATATTTATCATGTATCTCTTTATAATTCTCTCCTAGCGATTCTTTCCATTTATTTGTTAATGTTTGTGGCATTATATGCTCAATATTTAATGTGTTATTATTAATTAAATTTTCTAAATCAACAATTTCTTTGTTATTATAGTTCTCTAACCTCTCAAGTATATATAACTTATTTTTTGACTTAGTATTATATATATCCTTAGTTTCAAAAGCATTTGAAAATTCACTATCAGTAGGAAATCTTTGAGAAGATTTCTTATTTATAAAAATATACTTTAGTATGTTAGAGTAGTTTTCTTTATAATCACTAAATTTTTTAATTTCCCTCCCTAAGTTCATGAATACTTTATTAAGTGCATTTGGAGGTACATCACATACTATTCTTCTTAATATAAAACATTCCACTAAAGTAAGAGATTCTACAAGTGCTTTTTTATTTATTATACCTTCATTATAATCATCAAATAATTCTAATATAAACGGATATGATACAAATATTTCGAGTTTATTTATCCTTTTTAGAACTTTATTTACATCATTATCATCAGTGCATGAATAAGATATATCTCTATAATAATTAGAAAATTTAAGTAAATCTTTTAATAAAATTTCTATATCTATATCATTATCTAATACATACCTTTTAAAACTAAAATATACTTTATTTTTATTTGGTATATTTCTCTCTTTTATAGTCAAGTAGTCTCTTATAAAATTACTTACATTATTACTTGTATTTTTTTCGATTTTATACCAATAATTATTATAAAATTCCTCTTGTAATTTAGAATTTTTACCCATTAACACAAAGTTTCTTACTCTATCAGCTTCACTTAAATCTAAGCCAGTTGAATTTAGACTTTCAAAGATTAATTGAGGGTCATCTTCACCATTTTTTAATTCTATTTCTACTATAGTTAATTTCTGTATGGCATCAAACAAATCATCTATTGATATATTATCTTCTTTTATTCTATTATAAAAATATAAATAATTTGAAACTATATTAGAATTTCTATCTGTATTTATTTCTTCTTCAAATAGTTCATAGTACGCTTTTCTATCTTCTGCTATTGGTTTTAACTTTATTTTTCCATCTTTATCTCTTGAGTGCTTGTTTATAAGATAACACTCCTTAATCTGTTCTTCTGTTGTAATAATTCCTTTTGATTCCCCAAACTCTTTTATTATTTGACACATGGCAATCAATAGTATTGACACAGTAGTTACTCTTTGTTGTCCATCTATTATTAAATATTCTTTTCCCATACTATATATAGATACAACTGACCCTAAGAAATGAGTTCTAAATCCAGAATCTATTATATCCTCTAAATCATCAAACAATCTTTTGCATTGTTCTTTCTTCCAGTTATAATTTCTTTGATATACAGGTACTACAAAACTTTTGTTTGACCCCTCTAAATAACTAAGAAATTCAATTTCTCCTGCTTTCATATTAACTCCCCCTATAAGTTAAATAAATTCCATTCATAATTCCATGTATCTATATATTATATCAAAATTTTCACTCATAAATGTATATGAAAACCTTATTATATACCTTTTTATACCTATTTTTATTTTATTAAAGTAAATACATGATTATTCTATAAAATATGCAAATACTTAATCTTAAAAATTATTATTTAATCTTCTTCATGAGTAATTCATAGTTATTTATCAATTAAAAAGAGATATTGCATAATTATTCAATACCTCTCTTTGTATATCTACATTATCCATATCTAGTTATCTATTTCAACCTGATATTAGACTACTTATCAATAAATTTATTCTTTACATCATTAATAATAACTTTACACCAAATAACATTATTAACCTATCTCTGATGCATTTTCTTTAATTTCATTTATAGTTTTAATCAATTTATTTCTCTCCTCAATATGATTTTCAAATAAATCAATTATACTTCCAACAGTTCTAAATGGATCTTCCATCAACACTTTGTTATCCTCTATAAATCCATTCTTAACTACATAATCGACTATAAGTTTAACAAAATGTATTTGCTTAGTATTAAAACTCTTATTATTTAAAAACTCTGAAAAAGCTTCATTTGCAGCTTCTCTATCCAATCCCACTAGTTTTCTCACTAATTGACTTACTGGAGTATCTCCAAACTCCTTCTTATAATCATCACAATTACCTAATTGCTTTAAGAGTATTTCCTCTAAAGTTTCAACATCCTGCTTTGTAATCTTTTTATTATTTCTTAATTTAAATATTGCTAATTCATCTTTATGACTATTTAAATAATGCTCTACCTTCTTTTTATAATTCTTAAGATTGTTTGCATTGTACACAGAATCATTTCTATCTTCTGCTACAATCATATCTTCAAAACTTGTATAATATATCTTTTGACTAGACTTCTCAAGATATTTAATAAGCTCTCTTAATGATATACGTACTTCTTCTACCTCAAATATATCTGAGTTTTCCCAAAACTCCTCTGTCATTGCTTTTTCAATAGTATATTTTTGTTGCTGTATCTGTGGTATAGTCCCAAGTTTTGAAAGTTTTTCTGCTGTAGCCATTACATGTCTTATACCTTTACTTGCATTATTATTTTGTAAGTATGCAAGTTGTATATTATACATAACTACATCAAATCTTTTAGCCAATTCATCATCACTATATGAAGTTATGAGTGGTGATATATATTCTCTTATCTCATTTTGTGCTACTGCTCCAATATTACTCCAAATATTTTCATTTTTATACTTATGTACATAGCTTAAATTCATCCTAACTATATAACTATCCTCATTTAAAACTTTTACAGAAGTTATAAGTTCTTCTAACAATTCTTTTCTAAGTTCTGCATACTCACCTTCTATATATTTAATATCTTGAAGTTCTTTAACCATACTTACCTTTATATTAAATAATTTTTCAGTAAGTGTTTCTGTTTTATTTCCCTCAAATCCTTTAGGATTAAATTTAAAAAATTCAAAATTATTACAAAAATCAAATATTAAGAATCTTTCCTTATCCATATCAACACCTAATAAATCTGGACATAATCTAGTTCCCCTGCCTATCATTTGCCAAAACTTAGTCTTACTTCTCACTTTCTTGAAAAAAACAAGATTTAAGATTTCAGGTATATCAATTCCTGTATCAAGCATATCTACTGAGACTGCTATTTGAGGGAATTTATTCTTATCAGAAAAATCATCTATTATAGAATCTACATAATTTATACTATAGTCAACTGCTTTTACAAAGTTCCCACCATACTTTGGATACAGTTTATTAAATCTTTCAACTATTGCCCTAGCATGCTTTGTATTCTTTGCAAAAATTATAGTCTTACCAATCTTTTCTTCTCCTTCTATTTTCAACCCCTCTGTCATTAGCTTATTTAAAACTAAATCTATTGTGTCAGAATTAAATAGCCACTCATTTACTGCATTATTCCCTATTTCGTCTCCAATACTCTCATCATCATTAAATGTATTTTCATATTCTTCCTTCTCTTCATCAGAAAGCTCATCATACTTAATTCCATCTTCCATAATCTTAGTCTTAAACTCAATACTAGTATAATCTACTAAATATCCATCCTCGACTGCCTTATTATACTCATAAGCATATGTAGGTACTCCATTTTCCATGTCAAAAACTGAATAAGTATTTTTATCTATCTCATCCTTTGGTGTAGCAGTAAGACCCATTAAGTAAGAATCAAAATAATCAAAGATTGACTTATACTTTTTATAAATACTTCTATGCGATTCATCTATTATAATTAAATCAAAATGACCAGGTGTAAACAATCTCTTTCCATCCTTAGACTTCGTATCATCAATTGCATTCATCATTGTTGGATATGTAGAAAATATCATCCTAGCATCTTCTGGGCTGTCTTTGCTATCCAATAAATTACATAAAGCCAAGTTAGGTAATAGCTTAGTAAAACTTTTTTTAGCTTGCTTTACCAATGCTTTTCTATCTGCTAGAAATAGTATATTTTTAATCCAGTTATGTCTTGAAAGTACATCAACTATAGATATAGCAATTCTTGTTTTTCCTGTACCAGTAGCACATACCAAAAGAGTTTTGCGTTGCTTATTTTCAAAAGCCTCACATACAGCTCTAATAGCTTCTTTTTGATAATATCTATTGGATATTTCATCATTTATTGTTACAGAACTTAAAGACTTCTTACTCTTTCTTCTATCTATAATAAGTTGTAATTCTGATTTTTTATAAAACCCATAAACTTTTCTATCTGAATAGTCATCCCAAATATAGGTATCAAAACCATTAGTTAAAAATATTATTGGTCTTTGACTATATTTCTTTTCCAGACAGTCTGCATATAGTTTAGCTTGTTGCTGACCAATTTTCGGGTCTTTACTCGTTCTTTTCGCCTCAACTACTGCTAATGGCCTACCATTTTCACCATAAAGAACATAATCTACATATCCTACACCACTTTCATTAGGCATACCTTGGACTTCTATTTCTTCCCCTATGTCTTTTCCAAATTCCCAACCTGCAAGCTTTAATTCTATATTTATATATCTTTTTCTTGTCTCAAATTCGTTTACTTCGTCTATCTTGAAATCATAGTTTACAGTATTAATTTTTCTCTTTTCAGTTAATGACTTTCTTAATTCTTCATTTTCTTTTATTACTTCTTCAAGCTTTTTATCTTTTGAACTTAATCTCTCATAAAGATTTTTAAGCTCGTCCGGTCTTGTCCTTTTCTCTTCCCCATGAAGTAATAAATCTTCATTAAACTCTTCTGCTGTATATTCATCTGAATAACAATAATCTATCCAACTAACAAACTGATGCAAATTGTTAAGTGAAAGTATTGCTTCTCCTCTTTCTATATTCGCACTAGTATGTACAGATACATTACCTAATTTAACTATATATTTTAATAAATGTAACATATCATAGTCTATAAGTTCTATAAAACTATTGTTATGAATCAACGTACTAAGATTATCTTGATAAGGTAATACTAAATCGCTATCATTAGCATATAGCCATTTTACTGCAAGCTCTAAAGCTCTTCTTGTTATAGTTGCACAGGTAGATGGGCTAACTAGTATACTTTTTTCTGCTTCTAAGCAAGCAGTATTAAAACTATTGAAATTTTTCTTCTTTTGTAAAAAATCAAAATTACCCAAGGCTTTTATCCCCCTTTTGTCCCTTAGTTAAAATAAATCTCTCTAAAAACTATTTCTTACAGCTGTTTCTTATACTAACAAATACTTCTTCATTTTCTGTAAACAATTCGTACATATCTTCAAACTGTGGTACATCATATCCATGAGAATCATCATTTCTCAATTTTCTAAGTGTTTCTATAACTATAGAAGAATTTTTAGGTAATAAATTGTGATATTCACAAGCTAAGAGGTAGTCATAGAAATTTTTAGATTTTATGTTTAAATCTATTGATTTATAATACAACATTGCTTTTGTTAATTCTAGAAATGAGACCATATAGCTTTTAAAACCTTCTTTTATATATCTAGCCCATAACTCAGGCATTTCTTCCTTATCATATAAGATTTTGAAGTTTTGTAGGTCATATAAGCAAGAACCAAAATCCCTATTTACTTCTTCTATTGAGTTCCAAGATAATTTATTTCTAATTACCATACATATCCCTCCAATCTAAGATATCTATTACATCACTGTTTTCAAAATAGAAGTTATTTATATAATCCTTAAAGTCTTTAGATTCATAAATAACATCACCTTCTAAAATAGCTTTTTTAAGTGCTATTGTATAATTATCTGTAACAATTTTTAGGTCCACATCGATGTCTAATATATTTCTTAGAGCTTCTGTCTTAGTTGCAAGTTCTGTAATTGGTACTTTTTTGATAGGAATCCAAGCTATGTCTATATCGCTTTTTGATGTATGCTTATCTGTTCCATAACTACCAAATATTATGATTGCTAGAGTATTTTCTTTTGGAAATACATTTATTATTGAGTTTTTAATCTCATCTGGTATATTTCTCATTTAATCACCTCTTGTTTATTAGGTAATATTGCTTAATTGAATTTATATCCATAATCTTTTAATCTATTTATACATATTTCTCTTTCTTTATCAGTAAACAATTCTTTATACTTTTCTTTTAATACTAATACTTCTAATGATAAATCTAATCTTTTACACTCCCATAACCTTGTAAATCCTTCAGTAGCTCCTTCTTTATTGATTAATTCTTTAGCTGCTAATAAGGCTCCTTTGTTATTTATCAGTTGTAAAAATCTTGTTGGCTTATAGTTACATTGTAAATCAGCTTCTTTATAGATATTTACCATGTCATGATATAAATCTAGCTCTATTTGATTCATAGATTTTATTCCCCCATTTTAATACTTGTATTTTAGTTGAATAAGTCTCCTTTAAAAGCTTTTTGCATTAATGAGTTAAAGTTATCTTCTAGTTGTTTTAAGCTATCTTCTATTTTTAATTTTAATTTATCTACTTCTTTAATAAACCCAACAAATTCATTTTGAAGTTCTACTGGTGGTAATATTATAGGAAATTCTTCTAAATGTTCTTTGTTTATCTGCCTTTTGTCAATACCCCCAACACATACACTTCTTATATATTCTCTATATACATCTATTGTAAGTATAAATAAAACAAATTCATTTATAATATTTTTTTTAAGTCTTATAAGATAAACATGTCCATTAATATTAGCACTATCATCTTCTCCCAAAAACATAGCTGCTCTACCTAAACTACTATTTTCAGTATTTATTCTTCCAGTTTTAGTTATTAAAATATCTCTATTTTTCAAGCTACTTTTTTTCATACTATTATGAGTTTCTTCATCAATATATGCTACATCATCAAGTACTAATTTATTTTTCCAAACATTTTGACTTCTTAAAAAGATAATTCCTTTTTCAATATAAACCTGACTTCCTCCCTTTGGAGTAGTTCCACTCAATATTTCTGTTGATATATCATTTAATCTTTTAACTTCCCATCCTATAGGGTTATTTACTGGATTACCAAACATCTCAATAAATCTTGATTTAACTAATTCATCCAATACTTCTATTTGCTCTTTTCTTTTATCTATTAACTCTTGAGCTTTATCTAAAACACGCACTACCTTTTCTTGCACTTTTAAATTATACATGCGTATTTTTATATTAGCTAATCCTTCATTATTTAAAGCTGATTGTGTAGCACCTTTACTTAACCTATTTTTTTGATTTAGAAAATAACTACTATTTAAGTAATGGTATAAATATTGAGGCAATATTTCTTTTGATGGTTTTAAAACATAAAAACCAGTCGATACTATTATACTTTTATTAGTTTTATTAATAACTAGTGTTTTCTTTGTGTCCTTCATTTTTGCAAATATAACTTCTCCTATATTTACAGTTTGATTTGCTCTAGAAGGTTTATTTTCATAAGTAACTATTTCTAGATTGGTTATCTTGTTAAAATCTAAGTTTCCAGTACTAAGATATGAGCGTTCTCCATCAAACTTTTTTACATTTTCCCCGCTTATACTAACAACATCTAAAATTTTTGCTTCATCAACCATACTCTACACCTCTAACATTCTTTCTAGTTCCTCTAATCCATCCACTATCTCTTTCTCTAACGCCTTAACCCTACCTATAATAACACTAGGAGCATCATAAACTACTTCTTCATATACTACCTCTTTATACTTATTAATAGATAAATCATACCCATTCTCTCTTATCTCTTCCACATTAACAAAAAAGCTTTGCTCTGTTCTTTTTCTATCTACTTCCCCATCAAGATTATCAAATCTCTTAATAATATCCTCTATATCACTATCCTTTATCTCATTTCTCTTATCATCCAAAGAATAACCATCAGCTTTCATATCATAGAACCATACCTTATCAGTTCCACCTGTCCCTGTTTTAGTAAATATCATTATAGCTGTAGATACTCCTGCATATGGCTTAAATACACCACTTGGCATTGATATTATAGCTTCCAATTTATGATTATCAACTATTTCTTTTCTTATCGATTTATGTCCACCTGTTGAACCAAACAATACTCCATCTGGCACTATACATGCGCATCTTCCACCAATTTTTAAAACTCTTAAAAAAAGTGCCAAGAATAATAACTCTGTTTTCTTTGTCTTAGTCACTTTTAATAAGTCTGCTGACACTGCTTCATAATCTAAACTTCCCTTAAAAGGAGGATTTGCTAACACCAATGTAAACTTATCTTTATCTGTATTAACCTCCGATAAAGAATCCTTATACTCTATATTAGGATTGTCAACGCCATGCAACATCATATTCATAGCACCTATTCTAAGCATAGTTCTATCCATATCAAATCCATAGAACATACCATTATTAAAATGCTCCTTCAGCCCTTGCACTAAGAAAAGACTCGAATGATTATCTCTTAAATACTGTTGTGATGATACTAAAAAACCTGCTGAACCTGCTGCCGGGTCTACTATAATATCTTCTGGTGTTGGTTTAATAAGTCTTACTATCATATCTATTATGTGTCTTGGAGTCCTAAATTGACCATTAGTACCTGCTGTAGCCACTTTGGATAATAAATACTCATACAAATCTCCCTTTGTATCTCTATCTTTACTTAATTCTAAATTACTAATACCATCAACTATTTTAGATAACATAAGAGGCGTAGGAATTTTAAATATTGCATCTCCCATGTACTTTGCATAAGCTGAGTCTTTATTTCCATGTAATTTTTTTATGAAAGGAAACACTTCATTTTGTACTATTTCATACATTTTTTCTGAATTTCCTTCATTAGAAAACTTACTCCATCTTAAATGTTGATGTTCATCATCAAATATCCTTTCAAGAGAAACACCCAAAAGAGTTGCTTCTGCTTCATTTTTTGTTTCTACTTCATCCAATCCTTTAATAAATAAAAGATATGTAAATTGTTCTATAACTTCTAATGGATTAGTTAATCCACCAGTCCAAAATGTCTCCCAAATCTTGTCTACTTTACTCCTTAATTCTCCTGTAATCATATATGACTTTCCCTCCAGTGTTCATAAAATAATTTAAATATATATTTTAGTCGTACGCCTTAATAGTTAGTGTCTTATGTTAAATCCAAGTTTTTACTATACAGTTATTAAATTATTTTTCCTATTTACATATTTTAGCTAAAAAACTAATGCAATACTCTTATTTTATGATTATTATATATACCATACAAAATTATTTTATCATATATCTATCATAGAAGTCATCTACTTGGATAACTCTTACCATATTATAACTTTTTAATATTAATTTAAATATAGAAAGAAACTTTTTATTTAATTATATCATCTTCCTTATTTCAAATTTCTCAATTACAATCTTAATCAAAAAATAAAATAAGATGCTGTCTCAAAATAGATATAATCTTCTTTTTTATTTTCGGAATTATGAAAATATATTTGATTTCATACAAAAAAGAGTGCCTCATGAACTAAAAAGTTCATTTTGAGACACCCCCTTAATTTAATTTTACTTATTCTTTCCCTTTATCATTAACACTCCACTTCCCCTACTGATTTTCCTACACATCCACAAACTTCCATTCTACTCTTAACAAAATCTTTAACTGACTCTAAACCTTTTTTACCATATTTCTTAGGGTCAATTACCTCTGGGTCAGAATTAAGCACATCCTTAACCCCATTACTATAAGCAATCCTTAATTCTGTTGCATAATTAACCTTGCAAATCCCTCTTTTTATAGATTCCTTAATAATCTCATCTGGTATCCCAGACCCACCATGTAATACTAATGGAACTGATACAACCTCTCTAATTTCAGACAATCTATCTAAATCAAGCTTTGGTTCTCCCTTATATAGCCCATGTGCTGTACCTATTGCTACTGCCAAAGATGATACCCCTGTTCTCTCTACAAACTCTTTTGCTTCTAATGGGTCTGTATATGCTCCACCATCACCACCATCTAAATCGTCTTCCTTGCCTCCAACTTTACCTAATTCAGCTTCAACAGGTATATCTGAAGGCATACATGCATCTACAACAGATTTAGATATTGAAATATTATCTTCGTAACTTTCATGAGAACCATCAATCATAATAGAAGTATATCCAACTCTAAGTGCCTGCATAGCTAGTCCAAAGCTTGAACCATGGTCTAAGTGCATTGCTACAGGAACACTTGCCTTCTCTGATGCTACCTTTACATTCGCTAAATAATAATCCAGTCCTGCATACTTTATTGTTGAAGGTGTTGTTTGCAATATTACTGGTGATTTAAGTTCTTCAGCAGCCTCTATTACTGCCATAACCATCTCCATATTTTCAACATTAAATGCACCTACTGCATAATGCCCTTCTTGTGCATCTAATAATATTTGTTCAGTTGTCACTAATGCCATAATTTATCCTCCTATATGTTTATAATGATTTGATTTCTTCATTATTTAATTTTGATACTATTTCTCTACTTGTTTTGCTATTTAATAATTCATTTAAAAATTCTTCATTCATTAATTTTGAAGATAGTTGAGATAATGTCTTTAAGTGTAAATTATCGCCATTATCCGTAGCTGCTATCATAAATATAATATGTGCTAAACTTCCATCTTCTGATTCAAAATCAAATCCTTCTTTTGATATACCCACTGCTACACGTGGTATTTTTACTGCATCTGTTTTTGCATGTGGTATCGCTATCCCCATACCAAAACCTGTAGATGATATTTCTTCTCTTTTAAGGATTTCTTTTTTAAACTTATTTTTATCTGAAAGAACACCTGATTTATCAAGTATCCCAACCATTTCGTCAATCACATCTGTTTTATTTTTTCCCTTAACATCTAAAATTACTGTTTCTTCACTATATAAAGATATATCATTAGATACGTTTTCCGATTCTGCACTTTCATTTTTATGCTCATTTTTAGTTGTATTTGTATTTTCTATCGTATTTTTCTCATTTACGACTTTAGGTGTAACCATCATATAAAGTACAGCACCTACTAATGAACCTACAAATATACATCCTACCCATAAAAGTGGCTTATTGACTAATCCTAGAACCAAAAACCCTCCATGTGGAGCTGGTACTTCTATTTTCATTATATAAGTTAAAATTGATGATATTGATGATGCAATCATAAGTACTGGCAACACTTTTAATGGATTTTTTGCTGCAAAAGGTATTGCACCTTCTGTTATATGAGTACTACCTAGTATATAGTTAATTAACCCTGCTGCTCTATCTTCTTCTGTAAATCTATTTTTAAATAGAGTGGACGCTATTGCTATTACCAATGGTGGTGTTATACAAGCTGCAGATACACCTGCCATGAATAAATAATTTCCTTGTCCTAGAAGCATAGTTCCAGTTACATATGCTGCTTTATTTACTGGACCGCCCATATCAAATGCTGACATGCATCCTATTACTATCCCCAAGATTATAGGGCTTGAATTTTGCAACCCTGATAGGAAGTTCATCATAGCATTGTTAAGTGCTGAACATGGTCCACCAAGTAACAACATAGCTACACCTACAAGACCTACACTAACTATAGGAATTATAAAAATCGATTTAAGACCTTCTAACTGTCTTGGTAGTTTTCTTAACAGATGTACAAATAATTTAACTAAGTAACCTGCTAAAAATCCTGATATGATTCCACCTAAAAATCCTGAACCTGTATCGAATGATATCATTCCTCCAACAAGTCCTGCCAACATACCAGCTCTCCCCGATATAGATTGAGCTATAAATGCTGCCAGTACAGGAACCATCAAATTCATAGAATATCCACCAACAGATTTTAATGTAGCTGCTATCTGATTATACTGTTCTGAATTTGGGTCAAAGGAGTAAATCCCCCATAAAAATGATATGGCAGTCAGTACTCCACCTGCTACTACTAAAGGCAACATGTGAGATACACCATTCATTAAGTCTTTATATAACTTTTGACCAAATGATAAATTTCCTTCCTCTGCAACTTTACTACTTGATGAATTTCCTTTTCTAATAGGTACTGTTCCATCAATACATCTTTGTATAAGTTCATTAGCTTTATGTATACCTTCTTTAACAGGTACTTCTATTACTGGCTTTCCATTGAATCTGTCCATATCAACGTTTTTATCACAAGCAACTATTATTGCATCTGCCATTTCGATATCTTTTGCTGTTAACTTATTTTCTACACCTATAGCTCCATTCGTTTCAACTTTTATATCACACCCTAATTCTTTAGCTGAATTTTTTAATGCTTCTTCTGCCATAAAAGTATGAGCTATTCCAGTTGGACAACCTGTTACCCCTAGAATCATCTTCTTTCCCATTTTTATACCACCTTTCTGACTCTTATATTTTTTATATAATCTTCCACATTCGCCAAATTACCTATACCATTACTTTCAGCCACACTTGCTCCTGTTGCTGCTGACCTTTTTAACGCATATTCAATATCTTCTGGATTTTCCAACCATATACTTAGAAAAGCAGCTAATGCAGAATCACCAGCACATGCAGAGCTGACTACTGTAACTGGTTGAGCACTAGCATAATAAATTGATTTTCCATTGTAAAAATAAGAACCTTTTTCTCCTAAAGTTAGCAATATATTTTGAGCACCTTTTAAGTATAGTAACTTGAGTACATCCTTAATATCTTCTTCATCTCTTACAATAATTCCAAATATATCTTTGATTTCTTCATCATTTGGTTTTATCAAATATGGGTTATACTGTAATAATTCCTTTAATTTCGGTGAACTTATATCGAGTATTGTCTTTATATTTTTCTTTTTACAAATCTTAAATATATCTTCATAGTAATTATCATCAATACCAGGTGGTAGGCTTCCACTTATTGATAAGTAACTTATATCTTCTAGAGACTCTATCTTCTCTAGCATATCTAGTTTTTGTTTTTCGTTTACATATGACCCAGAGTTTACAAATTTAAACTCATCACTTCCATCATTTAAAAATATATTTATACGAGTTGTATCTTCTACCCAAGTAGGCAATACGTCAAATCCTCTCTTTTCGCTTTCTTCAACTATATATTTTCCTGAAAAACCTCCAAAAAATCCTAATATCTTAGATTCTATACCATAATGACCTAGTACAAATGTTACATTTAATCCCTTTCCATTAGGAGAATATACAGCATTTGATGTACGATTTACTAATTTACTCTTTATCCCATTAGTAGATATATTCATATCTATTGCTGGATTCGTAGTTAATGTATATATCATTGTCTTCCCCCTTGCTTGTGCTGTGTATGTTTTCATTATAATAAAAAAGTCTATGAAAATCTTTTCACAAATAGAAAATCAATTTTCATAGACTTTTCAATTTAATTTTCAGAATTATTATATCTGACCATATAATCTATAATTATCCTAGATATAATATACAAAGGCAACCTAGATGATACTTCATATTCAGAAATTGAGATATGCTCATGCTTGTATCCCACAATATATAAATCTGAATACTTTATAAGTTTTGCACTTTCACTACAACAACAAGTTATAACTTTAGCTCCAACTAAATTAGCATTCTGTGCTGATTCTACAAGTTCTATAGTATTTCCATTCAACGAAAATATAATTATAAGTTCGTCTTTTTTTATTGATTTAGATTTTATTTTCATTATATTGGGGTCATTTATAAAAACAACATTAAAGTCAAGTAGTTGCAATTTAAGACTAAACTCTTTTGCTACATATTCAGTAAGCCCTCTTGCTAAAATGTATATCTTACTAGATTTGTTTATAGTTTTTATTATGTTAATTAGTGTAGTTAGAGATATTTGTTCTATAACTCTCTGTGCTTCTATAAAAGACTTATTTATTATATCCCCCATATTTTGTATATCATTGTTTTCATCTTTTACTGTTAATCTATACCTAAGTTCATTAAATCCATTTAAACCACATTTTCTAATTGCTCTTGAAACGGTTGCTGGAGATGAATATGTTTCATGAGCAATCTCTACTATAGATAATTCTGGTAATATTGACTCATTTTCATTTATAAATTTAATTATTTCAAGTTCCGTCTTCGTTAGATTTTCAGAATTACTTTTGTTTAGCTCAACTATCATATCTTACCTCTCCTTATATATAAGTTTTATTTGTCTAAATTTATCGAGTAATATATTACCTCCTAACTACTTATTTTTATACACAATTAAGATTTAGTCAATGTCTATATATGTAAATTTATAATATTATAATTTTATACTTCAATTAATTATGTAGTTATTATAGTATTTTGCAATAAAAAAGAATTACTCAATTACTAAAACTGAGTAACTCCAATTTTTGCGACCTTAAATTAACTCGAATTATTGAAAATGATTCATAAATATTATCCTATTTTCTCACTTATCAATTTATATACTTGAGATTTATATATTTGAGATTTATATACTTGAGTAATACCTTTTTTTATTAATAGAAATCATCTTACTAACAATTGAAATTGTAGTTCCAGTACATAATATTGAAAATATAGTTCCAAACCCTAAATTCCCACCTAAATATACACCTAAAATTAAAAATATTACATCTGCTATAGTTTTTAAAACTTTATATGGATACTTAAATTTGCCCTCAATATAGATTAATATAGCATCTAAAGGGCTCATTCCAATGTCAAATTTTATAAGCATTGCAAATCCACTACACATAAGTATATGACCAATTATAAAGCTCATTATTCTAATGCTAATCCCTAAACTACTTATATTAAAATCTAATAATAAATATATATACAAATCTATAAATATTCCTGCTACTAGTACATAAACACAGCTTCCCAATCCCAAACTTTTTTTATTCAATAACAATGCTATAAGTAATAGAGTTCCATTATATATTAGCCCTGCTATTGTATAACTTATACCTAACTTTATATGTATACCCTCATTTAAAAGTGTAATTGCATCACTACCAAGACCTGACTGAAGTATAAGAGATATACCACATCCCAGTATATTCATAATTAAAATTACAAATATAAATTTTTTTATGACACTCATAATTAATAAACCACCTTATTTATAATTATAATCCCTCTTATAAAACTGTATTAATAACATAGTATTTATAAGAGGGATTATTTATATTTAAAAACTATCTACTTTTTCTTTTAATTCTTCTCCATTAGTTCTTATTACATTTTGATACCAATAAAAACTATCTTTTTTGTAACGTTCTTTGCTTCCATTTCCGTTGTTATCTATATCTACATATATAAATCCATATCTTTTTTCCATTTCTTGAGATGAACAACTTACTATATCTATTGGCGACCACATACAATAAGCTAATATTTCGGTTCCATCAGCTATAGCTTCACCTATTTGTTCTATATGTTTTCCTAAATAATCTATTCTGTAACTATCATGAACTTTTCCATCTTCAAATTCATCATGCATTCCAAATCCATTTTCAGCTATCATTATTGGCTTTTGGTATCTATCATAATATTGAGATAAAGTATTGTATAATCCTTTAGGGTCAATTGCCCACCCCCAAGGATTTGCTTTTAAGTATGGATTTTTTACATTGTCAATTGGATTCATAGTATTTTTACTTGCTGATACTGTTGTAGAATAATAATATGATAGAGCTAGAAAATCCATAGTATTCTCTTTTAATACTTTATCATCTCCCTCCTCCATAACTATATTTATGTTATTTTCTTTGAAGAATCTCTTGATGTAAGCTGGATACTCCCCTCTAAAACTTACATCAGTGAAGAAATACTGTATTCTATTTCTTTTTAAAGCAAATACCACATTTTCAGGGTCACAATCTTCTGGATAAGATGTACAATCTGCCATCATCATACCTATCATCATATCTGAATTTATTTCTTTTCCAAGCTTCTTAGTTAAAGCTGTAGCCATAAATTGATGATGAATAGCTTGATATTTAGCCTCTTCTACATCATCTACCTGGTCTACACAAAACGCAACTGAATTAAATGATTCATGATACATTAAATTTATTTGGTTTATAACTATCCAGTATTTAACTTTATCTTTGTATCTATTTAATATTAATTGTGCATATCTAACAAAGAAATCTACTACTTTTCTATTAGACCATCCTTTATATTTTAATACTAAATTCAAAGGAGTCTCATAATGAAGTAGGGTTACAACAGGTTCCATACCATTATCTACTACTTCATTTATAAGATTATCATAAAACTTTAACCCCTCTTCATTAGGCTCTAAATCATCTCCATTTGGGAATATTCTAGCCCAATTTATTGAAAATCTAAAACACTTTAACCCTAGTTCTTTTAAAAGCTTTAAATCTTCCTTATATGTATGATAAAAGTCTATTCCATTACGCTTAGGGTAGTACCCATTCTTATCTTTCATAGCAAACTTTATTTTATCTACAGTCATATCAGACTCATAATGTTTAGATATATCTCTATCTTTATCATATATATGTACGTCAGCTAAACACCACCCTTTGCCACCTTCATTCCAGGCACCTTCTAATTGGTTAGCTGCTACAGCCCCACCCCACAAAAAACCTTTAGGAAACTTACTCAATTTAATCACTCCTTATTTTATGTTATTTAAATCATTTATCTTAAATTCTATAGACCTTACTATTCCTACCAAAGACATAGTTATATTTAACTCGCTGAATATTGTCATAAGAGTATCTTGAGCATGTGCAAATAAAAGTGAATGGGCTCTTTTTTCTCCACTAGCTTCCCCTTGTATAATGTTAGTTTGAGCTCTATGTGCTTCTGTCATAAACTCTTTTGCTTTAGCTAGTTTTAAATCAGCATTTTTATAATCAAACCTTTCTAAATCACTAAGAGCTTGTTTAATTTCTGTCCTAGCCTCACCTGCACGAAGTATTATTTGCATTGCTACTTCTATTAATTCTTCATCTATTACATGTTCTTCAATTGTCATATTTATAATTTCCTTTCAACATCTAAATTTAAGCTTCTTGACTCTCTAGTTTTAGTTCTTCTTTTTCATAAGCTTTAAAAAATGGATACCATATCATGAATAGTAATACTATATTTATTGCTAAAACAAGAAGCCCTCTAACATCTTGATTTACCATAAAAGTAGATATACCAAAAGGAACATACCATAAATTAAACACCTTACTCGGAATTGTCACAAATCCCATACTCATTGATAAGTAAGTAGTTATTGATATTACTACTGTTCCTATCCACATAGGTAACATTAAAAATGGGTTCCATGCTACTGGAGCTCCAAACATTACTGGTTCATTTATGTTCATTATAGAAGGAACGATACATGCTCTTCCTATTGCTTTTATTCTTCCAGCTCTAGATAAACACATCATTAGCACTAGTGGTAATGTTGCTCCCCATCCACCTAAAGTTATCCAGCCTGTTTGAACAACTTCATAAGTATATATATTAGTTGCAAGCCCTCCTGATGCTACAGCTGCTGCATTCGCTGCAATTGCACTAAGCTGAATTGCATAAGTTATCGGAGATAATACCCACCCACTTATACCTAAAGAATATAAAAATACTACTAAGAAGTTTAACAGTACAAATCCAGGCAATGTTTGTGCTATATCTGATACTGGTTTAAATATCCTAACTATTATTTCAAACATATCAAAGTTAAGTCCATAAATTAGTCCCCAACCTATAAACATTATTACTGCTATAGGTAACATACTATCAAACCACTTACTTACAAAATCAGGAAGTGCTGAATCTTCACCAAAAAATGAGAAAGACCCAAATAAAGACATTATTAATCCGGAGAATAATCCTGCAACTAGTGCTACAAGCATTCCTTCTCCTCCAAATCTATTGAAGTTAAATATAGCTCCTTCATTCGTAATCTCTGGACGAATCATCATTAACATTAATCCAGCACCTGCAAGACCAGCTACTACACTCATACTTTCAAATTTCTTATTCTTCATTATTTCCATAGGTAATAAAAATGCTATAAATAGTCCTAAAAGTCCAAATGTATATTGATTTATTGGACTTAAATCAGGCAAGAAACTTATGTAATTCTTCAAGACAGAAACTATAGTTACTAAAGAACCTACAAATACCATAGGTAAAACTTTCATTATAGTTGATTGAACTGATTGTACCCATATATTCTTAGTTATCTTATTTACAACAGGAGTAAACTTTTCACTTAACAAATCTATAAATTTATTCATAAACAATCTCCCCATAAATATTTTATTTATTTGATATTAATTCTAATGCTTCTTCTAAAGCCTTTACACCATCTAATCTTCCATATGCAGTTTTAGATATACATGCTACTGGAACATTATATTCATCAGCTTTTTTTTGGATTTCATCTTTCATATAATCTAAATGTGGTCCTAATAATAAACAATCTATTTCTGGTAAATATTTATCTATCTCTGACTCACTTCTAGCTTTTATATCTGCTTCTATGCCTTTTTTCTTTGCACTCTTTCTCATACTAGTTGCCATAAAACCTGTACTTGCCCCTGAACCACATGCCAATAACACTCTTATATTTTTCATAACAATACCTCCAGTATTTTTATCCATTAATTTATTTCTTAATGAATTTTTTATTTTATTTGATTATATTTATATTGTACTTCCTAAATAATTTCCTTTCACATAAATATATTTCCTAATAATAGGAAATCATTTACTCTTAACTAGACATATTAATATATAGTATAATGTACATTATAATACGTACATTCAATTACATAAATATCATATCATACAGATTTTATTTTAAAACTATGAGAGGGAATCTAATGAAAACATCTAAAAAAGAGTTATTTTTAAATTTCATAAAAACGCAACACGATTGGATAGATTCATCCACATTAGCCAATTATCTTAATGTATCAACACGTTCGATTAGAAAGTATGTAAATGAAATTAATTCTACTGGTGAATTTATATTATCCTCTAAAAAAGGATATAAACTAAATCTTAATAATAATTCTCAAACTAAAATTGATAGTTCAGATAATATATCACCTGATAATAGATTAAATTTAATTTTGAAAGAACTTATAGTTAATAGTAATGGAATTAATATGTTTGATTTAAGTGAAGAATTATTTGTTAGCCCATCTACTATTGAAGGGGACATAGTCAAAGCTAATAAATTTATAGGAAGTTACAATTTAAAGATAAAGCAATCGAGATTTTTATTGAAACTAGTTGGAAATGAGTCTGCAAAGCGTAAATTAATGAGCTCTATAATATTTAAAGAAACAGGAAGTGATTTTTTAAGCTTATTTGACGTACAAAAAATATATCAAGAGTATAATTTAACTAAACTAAAAGAAAATATAATATATATATTAAAAAAATACAATTTGTTTATAAATGAGTATGCTATAAATAACATACTTCTTCATTTAATGATAACTATAGACAGAATAAAAAAGAATAACTACATAGAGTCTGTCGAAGTAGTGAGCTACATAGATAATAATAATATAGATATAAACATTTCAAGAGATATATCAGATTTTTTAGAGTCTGAATACAACATAACTTTAACTAGTGCAGAATTGTACTACTTAGTATTTCAGTTAACAAACAAAACCACAGTCTTAAACTATCATCAAATGGATACTAAGTCATTGTCAAATTATATAAATGAACATTTTGTTGAATTAACTAAAAAAATAATTAAAAATGTATATGACTTATACTTTATAGATTTATCTGATGATGAATTTGTTGTAAAATTTACTCTTCATGTAAAAAACTTAATCAGTAGGGCTAAAAATAATCAAGTTTTGAGAAATCAAATACCTCAGAAGTTAAAAGACTCCTACCCTCTGATATATGATATATCTGTTTATATTTGTAATCAGATTCAAATTTTAGAAAACATAGAAATAGATGAAGATGAAATATCGTATATATCTCTTCATGTAGGTTCATTTTTTGATAGACAAAAATTACTAGAAGATAAAGTTCTCTGTGCATTAATTACTCCAAACTATTATGATTTACAACTCAAAATAGTAAGAGACCTTGAAAAGAGATTTAATGAGTCTATAGAAGTTATTCAAATTTTTTCAGATACTCATAACCTGGACTTTGATAATAAAGTAGACATGGTTATTACTACTTTACCAATTAGTGATAGATGTCCTATACCTTTTGTCTATGTAAATCCTTACCTAAATAGAAAAGATTATGATAATATCCAAAGTAAATTTATTCAGATTAAAGATAGAAAAAACATACTTACTGTACAGAATCATTTAGAAATGTACTTCAGTGAATCTTTATTTATGAAAAATATATATTTAGATAGTGCTAAAGATTATATAAAATTTATGGGAAATATTCTGTACGAAAATAAATATGTTAAACCCAATTACATAGATGATGTTCTTATAAGAGAAAACATGTCTTCAACCGCATTTAATAACAACGTAGCAATTCCTCATAGTATGAAAATGGATGCTTTAAAAACTGGAGTCTGTCTAATTGTCAACGATAAACCAGTTAAATGGGGTAAGGAAAAAGTTCAAATTATAGCTATGATACCCATAAATGAAAAGGAAAAGGAAAAATTCAATTACATATTTGAAAGCTTTATTGAAATATTATCAGAGTGGAACAATGTTAAAGAACTTACTAAGGCAGATAGTTATAGTAGTTTTATGAATAGAATAACTTATCTTATTCAAAATATATAAATTCATTAATCTATTTGCAAGACCTATTTTTAAAATTACTAACACAAAATAAATAAGCTGTCACACTAAAAGTCTAAATTCATATGTGACAGCTTTCTTTTTTTACCTAATATATCTTATTTTTAATATGACTTATTTCTTAACTATTGTACACTAGTTATAAGATTAAATATTTGTACTGTTGTAGCCATCATATTGTCACTAGCAGTTTCTTTATCCATTGCTTCTTCTATTGTCATAGCTCTATTTACTATAGAAAAATAAGCATCTATCCCCTCTTCATTACATTTAACTGCATCTTCTGTTGTTGCTCCAGCCAAACCTATTACTTTTACACCATACTTTTTTGCCAGTTTTGCAACTCCTATTGGTGCCTTGCCCATAGCAGTTTGATTGTCCAATCTACCTTCGCCAGTTATAACAAAGTCTACATCTTTTAACTCTTCCTCTAATTTAATTTCTTCTAATATTATTTTTATTCCAGATTCTAATTTTGAATTTAAAAATGCTAAAAACGCAAAACCTAATCCTCCTGCTGCACCTGCTCCTTCTACATTAGCTACATCTTTATTTAAGTAATTTTTAACTACTTTAGAAAAATTTCTAAGCCCATTATCTAACTCCTCAATTATTTCTGATGTTGCACCTTTTTGAGACCCGTATATGTATGCAGCTCCGTTTTTTCCAAACAGCGGATTATTTACATCACAAGCTATTTTAAAGTTACATTCATCTAATTCTTTTAATCTATTCTCTATTTTTATATATCTTATTTCATTTAAAACTTTTCCACCTAATCCTACTAATTTGTTATTTTTATCATAAAACTCAAATCCTAAAGCTTGAAGCATACCCACTCCAGCATCATTAGTAGCACTTCCACCTATTCCAATTATAAAATTTCTATATCCTTTATTTATTGCTTCCTTTATTATTTCCCCAACACCATAAGTTGTAGTGTATAAAGGATTTCTAAGTTCAGTTGGAACTAATGTTAATCCTGATGCTTGAGCTATTTCTATTATTGCTGTACTTGTATCTTTTAATAATCCATATGTTGCATTTACTTTCTTAACTATTGGCCCAGTAACTGCTATAGTTTCTTTTTCACCGTTCATTCCTTGAACTAAAGCATCTACTGTCCCTTCACCACCATCAGCAAGTGGCAATATCTTTACTTGTGCATCTTCTTTAACTTTCAATATCCCCTTTTTTATTGCATTTGCTGCCTCTATTGAGGATAAGCTTCCTTTCAAGGAATCTATAGAAATTAATACTTTCATATTTATCTACTCCTTATTTTAAACATATAATTTTATAAGCTTAATTTATCTTTTATTTTATACTCTAAATCTTTCTTTGTATACAACTTATACTATCTATCTTTTTTTCCTGCAAAAAATAGATAGGAAATCGGAAATATCCGCATAA
This sequence comes from Clostridioides sp. ZZV15-6383, assembly GCF_020657735.1. Taxonomy (NCBI): domain Bacteria; kingdom Bacillati; phylum Bacillota; class Clostridia; order Peptostreptococcales; family Peptostreptococcaceae; genus Clostridioides; species Clostridioides sp. ZZV15-6383. Next base: position 39,628 of record NZ_JAGWCV010000006.1, read on the forward strand.
ATACAGTATCTATCAGTAAAACAACTAAAGAAAAAAGAAGAAAATTACAACAAATGAAAGAGCCTTATGTAACGATTTATAGGGAGTTATATAAAGTTATGGAAGAATGACGCTTGAAACAGAGTGTCTTTTTCTATGCAGTGTAACAGCATACTATTTCATTTCTGCTTGATTACCTTAAAACTTATTAGTCTATGGTTTGTCAAAGGCTTGTTGCGTAAGCAATGCTGAATAGCAACCTTTACAAAAGCAGAAAAGAAATGACAATGTTTATAACAGCATGATATAATACACATGATATAATACAGATAAAGACAAATTGGAAGTTGTGTAAGGGAAAATTATAAATATGATATTATGGATATGCGTTGGTGTTGCATTATTATGTGCGGGTATTGCGACATATTTTGGAACAAAAAAGAAAAAGTAAAATCCGAATTTTAGGAGAAGTTATTATGATATATGTTGCTTTAGTTGTGCTTGTATGTTTTTACTTTGCGGTCTTGGGAATATATGAAAAAAAGAAAATAGTCGAAGAAAAATCAAAGAAGATTGCTAGGATATTATCAATAATTATAGTAGTTGCTCCAATCATTGCAACGATATTTTTTACGATATTGTTTTCTTTTGTATTGCAAGGAAGACTAACAGAAAGAATTTCTCATTCAATAATTGTATTTTCGATGTGGATTTGTGCGTTACAATTCTATAAATATATTATCTCACATTTCAAAAATAAGAAAAATTTGAAATTATCCATTATTGGAATGATTTTATCAGTGGGAATGGCAATATTCCTAACACCATTAGATAGATTTTGTATACAAATTTATTCCTATTTGCAAGAAATTACAGTTCCATTTTCAATAGGTATAATAAATTTTATTTATACTGTGATTTTTTGTACATACCAATCTTTGAGAAAAAGCAAATAATATTACTGTTATGATATGCAACTTCCAGTTTGTAGAGCAAACGATAAATGAAAATTTGTTGCAGTAATGACAAATGTTAATTTGCGTTGCTTGTAGCAACGGTCGTTTTGATATTTAATAGTTGTATCAAAACAAAGGAGGCACAGGTTATGTTGAATGAAAATATTAAGAATCTACGAAAAACAAAAGGTTTATCGCAAGAAGAACTTGCTATAAAGCTGAATGTAGTAAGGCAGACGGTATCTAAATGGGAAAAAGGACTATCGGTTCCTGACTCAAGTATGCTTATTTCTTTAGCAGACGAACTAGATACTTCTGTAAGTATATTGCTTGGAGAAACTGTACAGGAACATTGTTTGAATGAATTGGATTTAAAGAGTATTTCTGAAAAGCTTGAGAGTATTAATCTCCAATTTGCTAAAAGAAGTGAGATGAGAATTAGGATAATTCGTTACCTGCTTATTTCATTTTGTGCGATTATAATAATAGTATTTATTGCTTTTGCAACTATGCACAGCGAATATTTGAATTGGGATTACAATATTCCAGAATTGGCAGTTGAAGGTACAATGTTGCATGGTGTTGAATTTTTATTCGTAAGATTTGCACCATTCGTCTTTATTGGCTCTATAATCGGGATTGTATTCACATATAGAAAAAGATAAATCTTAGTTTATGCGAAAGATACGCTCAAAATCTTACAAGCCGACGGAGTGATCCGCCCACGGTGGCGCTCGCAAGACATATCGCCACGCCAGCTTGCTGTCGAGGGGGCGGTTCACTTCGGCAGTTCGGCGAGCTTTAGCGAGCCGTTCAAAGCCCCCGTTATCTAACAGGGGGTACTATTACAAGAAACAATGGACAAAACAAATACAAAAATGCCGATATGCAACGATTTATAAGGTTATAAGGACTTACTGCACTTCACACCCTGTCAATTCTACCCGATAGGTCTAAAACAGCATATCGATAGCAAGAAAATACATGATACAAGGTGTATGCTCCTATGAGCGTATGCCTTTTTTGATTGGACGAATGGAACATGAATGACATGGAATTTATGGAAGCACTGAAAGAAAAACGGAACGCCTGCGGCTATTCACAAACAAGACTGGCAAAGGACCTTCATATCAGCAGGCAAAACTTAAATGAAATTGAGAACGGCAAGACACGAGTCAGCAGGGAAATGAAGCATACGCTCCTGTATTATCTTGATTACTGTAAATGCACACAGCCGTTTACACTGACAGTTGATTATCTGCGTGTTCGCTTCCCTACCACAGACGCATTGGAGATTATCCAAAACGTGCTGGCTATGAAAAGCGAATATTTTATTCATGAAGATTACGGACTGTTTGGCTATGAAGAACAATATATCTATGGAGAGATTATCGTCATGCCTTCTAAAGACGTTTCTATAGGCGTTTTGTTGGAATTGAGGGGCATGGGCTGTCGGCAAAGGAGCATAGCCAGCATAAAGCCGTCATACGCTAAGGAATGGGCGGTCAGAATGAAAGAGAATGGCTTTTCCTACAAGACTATCAATAACTACAAGCGTTCCTTGAAAGCGTCCTTATACATGGCGATAGAGGACACTGTGTAAGGAAGAGCCCGTTTGATTTCCAGCTAAGCGAGGTCATAGAGGACGACAGCAAGCCGAAAATCACATTGAGCGAGTAGCAGGAAGCAAGGCTATTAGACTTTATGAAGCAAGACAACGTTTACAGCAAGTATCATGATGATGTGCTTATCCTGCTGAAAACAGGATTGCGTATCTAGGAACTGTGCGGACTGACAAAGAATGATTTGGATTTCAAGAACCATGCAATCCGTATCAATCATCAGCTACTCAAAGACAAGGACGGCTTCTACATAGCAGAGCCAAAGACAAAAAGCGGTGTCCGCAACGTGCCTATAAGCGAAGAAACAGAGAAAGCCTTTCAAAGAGTGCTGAAAAGGAATCAAAAGCCAAAGCTCAAAGAGATAGACGGTTACCGCAATTTTCTGTTCCTCAGTCCCAACGGCTACCCTATGCAGGAGAGCAGTTATAAATCGGTGCTGAACCTCCTTAAATCATTTGATGTTATGAATATAGCATAAAATAAATCATGAAAATGTTTTTTTGAAATTATACACATAATTTCTTTTTTAAAAATAGAGGTTTGTGTATTTATACACAAACCTCTATCTTAACCAGTATTGCTCTATTATTGCTCTCATAATCATCATGATTGGAACCTTATCTGATATATTGTATCCATTTACTTGTCTAATTGTCGAATAGCAATATAAACTTATATCTGCAATTTGTTGTAATTGATTTTCACATATATGTGTTAAAGCTACTACCTTACATCCTTTATCAGTTGCTATCTTTGCTGCTTCTATCACTTCTCTTGTTTCCCCACTTAAACTAAGTACAAAAAACATATCTTGTTCACCCAATTTGCCTATATCATGAAGTACTTCATGTCTTTGGCTATAGTAAGTTATATTATTATGACCACCTCTAATTTCTTTTACTAATATCTCACATAAAGGAATGTTTTGACCTATTCCATAAACTATAATATTCCTAGATTTTTGAATTATATCTGCTACTTTATTTATTTTTCCATAATCTATTAGCTCTAATGTCTTTTTTATATCTGATTCAAAACCATCTTTAGGCTCTTTATTCTTATCTTTTAACTCTTCTTTTAAATTATTTTTTAGCTGGGAGAAACCATCATACTCCATCTTTTTACATAGCCTAACTATAGTATTTGGCACAGTAAAAAATTTATCTGCTAAAGATTGTATTGATAATTTTACTACTTCTTCTTTGTTTTTTCTCATATATTCAATTATCATGTCTTCTATATCTGTAAATTTATACTCATATTTTTTTGCTCTTTCATAAAATTCCATAGTTTATCCTCCATCTATTTTATTATTTTACATAAAATGCTCAAATATTATCTAAATTTTTTATTAATGTTATTATAATTTAAAATTTTTAATTTTTTAATGCGTACTACTCCCTTTATTATACATAAAAAATGTGTACTTCCTATATTGATAGAGATGATTCAAATTTTTATTTTGATACATCTCCATCAATATTCTTTTAGAAAATACACATTTTATTTCAAATACTCATTTTTAATTAATATTTTGGGTAATCTATTCTTTATATCTAATTATTAGCCTTTAAAAGGTCTCTAAAATCAACCAACTCAATATTATTTCTTTTTAACCACATTTTAACATCCTTATCACATAGCATTGCATGTTCATATACTCTTTCTTGAACAAGAGAAGATGATTTAATAAGATTATAATCTATAAATCCTGGATGAGTAACCATTAGTGTTATATCTTTATCTAAATTTATATACTTTTCTTCAAATAATTTAACAAAAGATTTGTCTAACTTGTAAAAATGATTCTGAGGATATTTGCTTGGCATGCTAATACTTGAATCTAAATAATAAGGACAACTTGGTATACCATGTTCTTTTCCAGCATCACACATTGCCGATATTGATACATCATCTTCTATCCCATGTATATCAATATACTCAGGCAACTTGTTCATATACAACTTATAAGTTTCAATTTGAGCACAAACTTCTTCATATACTTCTTCATAATTAAAAATATCTTTACCTGTAAGTAGTTGTGCTCTTCTTATTTTGCTAGAAACAAATTTTCCACCTTCATCTAACAAATTCTTTATCTTAATCTGTTCTTTACAACAAGGTTCTCCTATTACTAGGTTAACATGTAAACCAAAGCATATATCATCATTTTTTACCATTTCTATAGCTTTTCTTGAAAAAGGCATATTCACCATGATTCCAGCACTTGTAACAATACCATTCTTATAAGAAGATATTATTCCTAGTGTAACACCTTCTGAATATCCTATATCGTCTGCCCTAACTACTAATTTCTTCATTTTATGCTTCTGCCTGCTTTCTCAACTCATCAAGTTGCATTTCCATCTCATCCTTTACTTTAACAACATCCGTTCCTATGATTATTTGAACTGATGTATTACTCAACTTGATTACTCCTTTTGCCCCTGTTTTTTTTATGTTATCATCATTTAAAAGAGCTGCATCTTTCACTTCTAAACGCAATCTCGTCATACAATTATTAAGTGTCACTATATTTTCATAACCACCACAATTTTTAATTATCTGCTTAGCCATATATGAAAAATTGCCATGAGAAAGTTTTAAATTCTTTTCTTTTTCACTAACTTTATCACCTATCTCTATCTCAACTTCACGTCCTGGTGTTTGTACATTGTCTTTTATTATTATGTATTTAAATGTTACATAATATAATACAAAGAATACAATTCCTATAGGTATAACTAACCATGCTTTATCCCCATAACTAAAGCTTAAGACATAGTCAATTATACTTGCTCCATTAAATGAACCCAAACGAGCCCCCAGTAAATATAGTACAACTCCACCTAGACCAGAATAAAAAGAATGAATTATATATAACTTTGGAGATGCAAACAAAAACGAAAACTCTATAGGTTCAGTTACCGTTGCCATAAAAGAAGTTAATGCTCCAGCCGTCATTGCCCCTTTTACTTCTTGCTTCTTTTTATCCTGTGCTGTTTTATATATAGCATAAGAAATAGCAGGTATTGAGAACATCATAATTATATAAAATCCTGTCCAGAAGAATCCTGCATTTGGGTCTCCTGCCATAAATCTAGGAATCTCCCCTCTTATAACTTCTCCTGTTGATGTTGTATACTCACCCATTTCAAATAGTATGTAAGCATTTAAAACTTGATGCAATCCAGTTGGTATTAATGCACGATTGCAGAACAAAAATAAGAATATTCCTATTGCACCAGCTCCTCCTAACCATAAACCAAATTGATTCATTGCAGCTTGTGGATATATCCATAATAAACTAAATATGTATGATAAAATTAAAGCTACTATTGGAGATAATGTAATTACACACTTTTCCCCTGCAAAAAAACTTAAAAACGCAGGAACTTTAACTTTATGTGTTCTATTATAAGTCCATGCTATACAAGCTCCAACAATTATCCCACCAAATACTCCTGCATTTAATGTTTCATTCATTAACTCTAAATTTGACTTAAATATCATATATGCAACTACTGCTGCAACCATTACACTTGTCTTATCCTTAGACTTTGAATAGGCACTAGCTGCTCCTAATAAAAATAAGTAGTCCACATTTGAAAATACTATATTAGATATATTAGATATAGCTGGGACATTAAGCATATTTGTTCCAAATAATAACCCTAATATACCTGCTGCTGGCATTACAGCTATAGGCACCAGCATAGTCTTTCCTAAAAGTGACAGTTGTTGCATCATCTTGTTTAAGAACCTCTTCATATTCAATCCCCTTTCTCTTTCGATTTAAATTTTTTTGAAAACGATTTATTTAGATTTTATATCTTAAATATTATATTTGTTTAAACAAATTGTCAATATTTTTTATTTATTTTATTTTTACCATTTAATTCCGTATCTAAATACTTTTGTGTATATTGCTATATCTAGTCTATTTTTTCATATTAATTTTTTTTATTTTCAAAATATGTTTAATCATATATTCAAAGTAACTCACAAACTAGTTTAATTTTATCCTTTTTATGCTTTATATCATTACATTTTCACTATACATGTCTAAACACATTTGATATAATTTGTTCATATCAGTTCAATAATATTACTAAAGACCTTTAAGGAGGGGTATATGGCTAAAAATAAATTTTCAGAGATATATGAAGTATTAAAAGAAGAAATACTTGATGGTAAATATACAAGTAATATGATGTTGCCTACTGAACTTCAACTTATTGAAAGGTTTTCATGTAGTAGAAATACTGTACGTAGAGCAATTTCTCAGCTAAACACAGAAGGATATGTTCAAAGTATAAAAGGCAAGGGCGTTGTAGTATTAGAGAATAGTTTTTCTAATGATTTTTTTCTAAATATGCACAATTTCAAGGGTGTAGAGTCGATTGTAGAAGACAAAAAGGTTAATACTGCTACTAGTGTTCTTCATTTCAGCAAAATCTTAATTGATAATAAGTTGTCTAAAAAGACAGGTTTTAAGGTTGGCAGTGAAGTATATCACCTTCACAGACTACGATATATTGATAATATACCTAAAATACTCGACATTAATTATTTTTTATGTAGTGTAGTTAAAGGCCTTGATGTTTCTATAGCACAAGGTTCCATTTACAAATATATAAAAGAGTGTCTGGGTACAAAAATTGTTTCATCCAGAAAGATATTTAAAATTGAAAAAGCTACTGAACTTGAGTTAAAAACACTACCTTTAAATGATTATAATTGTGTTGGTGTTATTAAAAATAGTGTATATACTGATGATGGAAAGCTTTTTGAATATACAGAATCAAAGCATACACCTGAAACATTTATATTTATGGATGTTACTCAAAGATATTAAAAGAATTATGTTTAATTAAACATAATTTTTTTGCGCTTAATCACTTTATACGCTACTAACCTCACTATTCTATATATAATTATATGTTTATACAAATATATTTTTATTTTATACTAAAGCTTTAATACTAGTTTTATACTTGACAATTTGTTTAAACATATTATAATTAACTTATAAATTACAGGAGGTGTCGAGTATGAAAAATTGGTGGAAAAAAGCAACTGTTTATCAAATATATCCAAAAAGTTTCAAAGATAGCAACAATGATGGTATAGGTGATATAAATGGTATTATAGAAAAGTTAGATTATCTCTCTTCTTTAGGTGTTGATTTATTATGGTTGACTCCTATGTATGTTTCCCCTCAAAGAGATAACGGGTATGATATAGAAGATTATTATAATATAGACCCGAAATATGGTACAATGAGTGACTTTGAAAAACTCTTAAAAGAAGCACATAAAAGAGATTTAAAGATAATGATGGACATGGTTTTAAACCATACATCTACTGAACATAAATGGTTCAAAGAATCTAAAAAAAGCAAAGATAATCCATATCGTGACTATTATTTCTGGAAGGATGCTAAACCTGATGGTTCTGTACCTAATAACTGGATATCCAGATTTAGTGGAACTGCTTGGAAATATGATAAGACTACGAATCAATACTACCTACATTTATTTGAAGAAACTCAGGCTGATTTAAATTGGGAAAATGAAAAAGTCCGTGAAGAATGTTACAAAATCCTAGAATTTTGGGCTGACAAAGGTATTGATGGTTTTCGTTTAGATGTAGTCAACCTACTATCTAAAACACCTGGATTACCTGATGACCCTATAACAGGACCAAAAGGAGATGGAAGAACTCACTACGCTGATGGTCCTCGTATACACGAATATTTACATAATATGAATCAAAAAGTTTTCAAACCTAAAAATATAGTTACTGTAGGTGAAATGTCATCTACTACACCTGAAGAGTGTATCAACTATACTAGAGAAAATCGAGAAGAACTATCTATGGTTTTTAGCTTCCATCATATGAAAACAGATTATAAAGGAGGCGTAAAATGGACTAATGAAATGTTTTCTTTATATAAATTAAGAAAAGCACAATCTGACTTTCAATATAAAATGTATGAAGGAAAAGGATGGAATGCTCTATTTTACTCTAACCATGACCAACCTAGAGCTTTATCTAGATTTGGAGATGATAGATTTTTTCGTCAAGAAAGTGCTAAGATGTTAGCTATAACACTATTTGGTTTACAAGGTACTACCTACATATATCAAGGTGAGGAAATAGGTATGACAAATGCCTACTTCACTAAAATAGATGAATATGACGATGCCGAGAGTAAAAATGCATACTATCATATGATTAAATCTGGTATTGATGAAAAGGAAGCATTGCTTATACTCCAACAGAAATCTAGAGACAATGCTCGTACTCCTATGCAATGGGATAATACTATTTATAAGGGATTTTCTAATCATAAACCGTGGTTAAAAGTTAATAATGACAATATTAGTGTAGAAAATGAGCTTAACGATTCACGTTCAGTATTTTACACTTATCAAAGATTAATCAAATATCGTAAGCAATATGATATTTTTACAGAAGGTACTTACAGATTACTAGATGAAAATCATAAAAATCTATTTGTTTATGAAAGAGAATATAAAAAACAAAAGCTTCTTGTTATAAGCAACTTTACTCATGATAATGTAGTGTATAAATTACCTGAAACTTATTTGAATAAATTAAACTACACAATACTTGAAACTAATTACACTAGAGATACAATTGAGAATGAAATGGAAATAAAACCTTATGAAAGTATAATGATATATTATAAATAAAGTTATTTATGTAAAAATCGGTATAACACCAGGGTGTTATACCGATTTTCCTAAATTCAAAATAATCTTTATAGAATCCATATAAATTACAAGAATTATTTGACTTCTACATCATTATATTTCTTTGAGTATACCTTAGTCATATAGAAATATATAGGAACTACAATTATCATCCCTCCTAATCCCCAAACTATCTTCATAGGTTCATCTATACCTGCTTTTATTAGTAATAATATACTTATAATAACTGCAAATATTGGTATAATTGCTCCTCCAGGTATTCTAAAATTTACATCTTTACTAGCATACTTCTTTCTTAATATCAATACAGCTAAACAGGTAGGAATATATTGAATAAATCTAGATACAACACTTATTTGAGATAATGTTGTAAATGAGCCCGACCATGCTATTAGTAAAGTTCCTATAACAGATACTATAATGGCTATATATGGAGCTCCATTTTTATTAGTTTTTCTTATAGACTTAGGCATTAATCCTTGCTCAACCAAAGCAGCAATATATTACTGATACCACAAACATTACCATTACCAGTGCTTTAGGTACATTTTTCTTAGGATTCTCCATATCTTTTGCTGCAACTGCTAAAGATTCAAATCCTGTAAAAGCATAAAATAAAGTTATAGATACTGCTACAAAAGCTGACGATGCACTTTGACCTTTTTGTATTATTACAAATGGTGTAAAATTAGAACCTTTTATAAAGAATAAGCCTACAGCTATAAATAAAACTATCGGTAATAATTTTCCTATAGTCATTATATTGTTTAAATGCTTAGATTGTTTCATTCCCATAAAGTTTATAATCCCAAGCCCTACAACTAGTATACCAATTATTATATTTTTAGTAAGTGGTTCTGCTGCCTGAGGCCATACAGATGATAGTGTTACAGCAAAGAAATTTGCCATAGTGGCCCAAGCAATCATACTAACTATCCACTTCATAAATCCAACTTCAAATCCAATAAAATCTCCAAACGCCTCTTTTGCATAAAGATATGGACCTCCATCAGTATCAAACCAACTACCTGCTTCAGCAAAACATAAAGCGATAGAAACAGCTAAAAACATACAAAAAACTAATACTAATATACTTGCTGGACCTATATCTGTATAAGCATCGCCAGGTAACCCAAATATACCTGACCCTATTATTGCATTGATTCCTAATAATACAATACTCCAAAAACCTAACTTAATGCCTTTTTCCATTGTTATTCCCCCCAAACCCAACTTAATATAGTTATAATTATTTAGATGCTTCTTTAACTATTGCCATAAATATTTTTTTCATATTATCATAATCTCTAGTCATCATTTCTGGATGCCATTGTATTCCTATTACAAACTCACTTCCCTCCTTTTCTATAGCTTCAATCAAGCCATCTTTAGCTGTAGCTGAAACAATATATCCTGGTGCTACCTTATTGACAACTAAGTGGTGAAAGCTATTAACTAAAATTTCTTTTTCTCCTAATATTTCATATAACTTTGTTCCCTCTTTTATCTGTGCTGTATGTGTAGGTATGTTAGATAAATGTTGCTGATTGTGTTTAATATAAGCTCCTTCAACTAGAGATAAATCTTGATATAAACTACCTCCCTCAGCTACATTTATAATTTGTTCTCCTCTACATATACCTAAAACTGGTTTTTTCATATCTAAAGCATGTTTTAATAATTTCATATCAAAAACATCTCTCTTTGGTGATATTGCACCTAACTTATTATGAGGTTCTTCTTTCCATATAAGTGGATTTACATCTTGTCCTCCAGATAGTATAAGCGCGTCTATATTAGATACTTGCTCCTTTATAATCTCATCATCATATACAATCGGTACAATATATGGTATAGCTTTACACATAACTACTGATTGTATATAGTCATTATTTACATAAGCTCTTTCATAGCCAGGAAACATTCCCCCCTCATCAATTAATAAATTGCCTGATATTCCTATTACTGGATATTTCTTTTTAACCACTTTCTTCACCCCTTAACTTATTTGTGAACAATAAAAAATGCTACTTCTCTATTAAAGAGCAAGTAGCATACCAATATTTTATTTATTTAAAGATTATAATTCATTTTAGAAATACTTTTCCTAAATACTAGTAATATAAATAATTTTATTGACTTATATTTTATTTTAATCCTGTTTAATTTGACTTTTATGAATGGTCTTAAGTCTAACTAATGGGTAAAATAGGTATTTATATTTTCCTTTTTAGTAACCTAATTTACTACTAATACATCTATCCCTTCTGGTAATGAAAATAACTTGTATATATCCTTTTGCTTTATACTCCTATTTATAGTTATTATTTTTGAGACATCTTTTACATATTTTTTTATTTTTAATACTCTGTCATCTATCATTACCAATATTATGTCACCTTTTATCGATTCCTTTTCTGTTATTTTATTTAAATAATAGTTTTTTATCATTACTTTATCTTTAAATATCAGTTCTAAATTTTTATTTAAAAAACATTCTAGTTTAGATAGCCCATCAGTTACTACTGCTATTGTTTTCATCTTATTACTCCTTTTAAAATATACTCTACTCTTTTATAATATACATTTAATTTTAACTTTAATACTATCAAAAAATTGTACATTTAGTATACTAACATATTCATTTATTGGTTTTATGTCCCACGTATCATAGTCGTAATGCCTATCATATTTCTTAAACTTATATAGAGCAAAAATTGTGCCAATTATAAAAAAGATGGAATAACGAATCGTTACTCCACCTTTCTTTGTGATAAAAAATCGTATATATCAACACTATATGCTACTCTTCTAAACACAAACAGTATCTATATACTATAACTTTTCACCATTAGATTCTATTACTTGTTTATACCAGTTAAAACTCTTCTTCTTAATCCTAGACAAGTCTCCACTTCCATCATCATACTTATCCACATATATAAACCCATATCTCTTAGCCATCTCACCAGTAGATGCACTTACTAAGTCTATACATCCCCATGGAGTATATCCAAATAAATCAACACCATCTTCTACAGCTTCCTTCATTTGCTCTATATGCTCTTTTAAATATTCTATACGATAGTTATCATTTATTACTCCATTAGGTTCTTTTTTATCATAAGCTCCTAAACCATTTTCAACTACCATCATAGGTATTCTGTATCTATCATAAATCTCATTTAATGAATATCTAAGCCCTTTAGGGTCTATTTGCCACCCCCATTCACTAGACTTAAGATATGGATTTTTTACTCCACCTAATATATTACCACTTGTATTAGCTTCTTTAGAATCGCTACTTACACATATAGACATATAGTAACTAAATGTATAGAAATCTACACAACCTTCTTTTAAAATTTCTAAATCGCCTTTTTCCATTTTTATTTCGATACTATTTTCTCCAAAATACCTATTCATATAACTTGGATATTCGCCACGCACTTGTACATCTCCACAGAAATAATTCATTACTCTACTATCTCTTTGAGTTTTAACTACATCATCTGGATTACAAGTATAGGGATACATTGTTGCAAATATTTGCATACATCCAACTTGATAATTTGAATCTATTTCATGAGCTAACTTAACAGCCTTAGCACTTGCTACAAATTGATGATGTAACCCTTGAAAACGAAGTTGAGGTATATCTACTTGGTTTATAAAATCTGTAGTTCCTTTATTTAATATCCCTTGTGATAAGTAGCCTCCCATAGGCATAGTAGCCGAATTTATTTCATTGAATGTTAGCCAATATTTTACTTTTCCTTTATATCTCTTAAATATTGCTTCACAGTAATTCATATACAGGTCTATTACCTCTCTCGAAACCCATCCATTGTATTTCTCTGTTATTGCAAAGGGTACTTCATAGTGGGATATTGTTATTAATGGCTCTATATTGTATTTTAAGCACTCATCTATTACATTTTCATAAAACTTAAGTCCTAATTCATTTGGCTCTTTCTCCATTCCTGTTGGAAATATTCTAGTCCATGCTATTGAAAATCTAAACACTTTAAATCCCATTTCTGCAAATAAAGCTATATCTTCTTTATATCTGTGATAAAAATCTATTGCTTCATGACTTGGGTAGAATGTTCCTTTTTCTATAATTCTCGTTATTTTTTTACTTACCGTTTGAGAGCCTCCAGTACACATATCTGAGCAAGATGGTCCTTTCCCATCTAAATTCCATGCTCCTTCACATTGATTTGCAGCTGTTGCTCCCCCCCACAAAAAATCTTTTTTAAATGACATATCTATATCCTCCTATTCTAATTCTTTACCATTTGATGCTATTACTTTTTTATACCAGTCAAAACTCTTCTTTTTGCTACGTTTTAAAGTTCCGTTTCCATCATTATCTTTATCCACATATATAAATCCATAACGCTTTTTCATTTCTCCAGTACTAGCACTTACTAAATCAATACATCCCCATGGAGTATACCCCAATAAGTCAACACCATCTAACTCAACAGCATCTATCATAGCTTTTATATGAGCACGTAAGTAATCAATTCTATAATCATCATTTATATTACCATTTTCCTCTGGATTATCTACTGCTCCTAGTCCATTTTCAACTATAAATAATGGTTTTTGATAACGGTCATATAAAGAATTCATAGTTATTCTAAGCCCTAGTGGGTCTATTTGCCATCCCCACTCACTTGCACCTAAGTATGGATTTTTAAGGCTTGCAAAAACATTTCCTTCTGTTAAAATATTTACTTCAGGGTCTGCACTTGTAAGTCTTGATGAATAGTATGAGAACGATATAAAATCTACTGTATTTTCTTTAAGTATCCTTTTATCATCTTCTTCCATCGCTATATTTATTCCTTTTCGCTCCAATTCTTTTAGGGCATAAGCTGGATATTCTCCACGAGATTGTACATCTATAAAAAAGTAGTTTTCCCTATCTTTTTCTATAGATTTCCATACATCCAATGGATTACAAGTATTGGCATAAGTGTTTCCTGCAGCTAACATACACCCTATTTTAAATTCTGGACTTACATCATGAGCTAGTTTAGTAACTAATGCACTTGCAACTAATTGATGATGCGCAGCTTGATATTTTATTTGTGTTTCATTTTCACCTTCTTCAATATATAGTCCTGCACCTATAAATGGTAAATGAAGTATCATATTTATTTCATTGAATGTCAGCCAATACTTTACTTTTCCTTTGAATCTTATAAATATGGCTTCACAGTATTTTACATATAAATCTACTAGCCTACGATTCCTCCATGCACCATATTTTTCTACCAAATACATAGGGACATCAAAGTGGCAGATTGTTACTACTGGTTCTATTCCATATTTTAAACACTCATTGAATATATCTTCATAGAATCTTAATCCCTCTTCATTTGGAGCTTCCTCAACTCCTGTGGGAAATATTCTAGTCCATGCTATTGACATACGATAGCATTTAAATCCCATCTCCGCAAATAATTTTATATCATCTTTGTAATTATGATACATATCTATTGCTTCATGAGCTGGATAATAATATTCATCATCACATTCAAACATTTTCATTTTTCCAGCTAAAACTGGAAATCTATTTTCTCCTTGTGGTATAACATCAACATTAGCTAAACCTCTACCACCTTCTTTATATCCACCTTCACATTGATTTGCAGCTGTTGCTCCCCCCCATAAAAAATCTTTTCTAAGTGCCATAGCTCTACCTCCAATAATTTATTTATAGTAAATCTCTTTTAAAATAAAAATACCAATTTCTGATTCTTATTAAGAATACCCTATTCTAAGCTAAAACAGTTATCAATTCCTGACTATTACTTATGTACTTTGGTGTTTTTTCTATAATATCCACATAATCAGAATAATTAGTAACAACTACTGGTGTTTCTAAGCAATATCCTTCTTTTAATATATTTTCTATATCAAAAGTTATTAAAGTTTGACCTTTTTGAATCTTATCACCTTGCTTAACAAAAGATTCAAAGAATTTACCTTCTAATTGAACAGTATTTAACCCTATATGTATCAATAACTCACATCCATTATCAGATATTATTCCGATTGCATGTTTTGTTGGAAATAAAGTCATTATAGTCCCATCAAATGGTGCTACAACCTTTCCCTCTTTAGGAACTATAGCTACACCCTTACCTAATACACCTGTTGAAAATGCTGAATCTTTAACTTGTTCCAAAGCTTTTACTTCACCTTTTATTGGACTATATATTACTTCTCTTTTAGTATTTTCTACCATTTTTTGTCTATTATCATTTTTAGAGTCTTCTACCACAGTATCATCTTTCCAGAAGAAGAATGTTAATACAAATCCTACTACAGTTGCTACTATTGCTGCTATTATTGATACATAAACGCCTGTCATATCTCCAGTTGTTGGATTTATATAATTAGGTATGCCAAATATTCCAAGTCCACCCATTACATAACCTTTGACATTCATTATTCCCATTACAGCTCCTGCTGCTGCACCACCTATACAACTATATATGAATGGTGTTTTTCTTGGTAAAGTTATTCCGTATATTGCAGGTTCCGTTACACCACATATACCTGAAATAACTGCAGGTACACATAACTCTTTTATTTTCTTGTCTTTTAATTTAAAGTACATTGCTGCAACTACTGCTGTTTGTGCAAAAGATGGTGCAAATGCTCCAACTAATATTGTGTCAGACCCCATAGTCATAAGGTTTGAAATAGCTATTGGTACTAGTCCCCAATGTAGCCCAAATATTACAAGCACTTGCCACAATAAACCAGTTAATACGCCACATAAAACTGATGAGAAATTAAATAAAGCTAAAAATCCATTTCCAACTATATTGGAAGCATACGTTGCTATAGGACCTATAACCATAAATCCTACTGGTAAAGAAACTAATAAAACTGCCATTGGTACAAAGAAATTCTTTACTACATCTGGTATTATTTTAGCAAACACTTTTTCTAACTTAGCTGCTAATAATACTATTAAAATTACTGGAACTACTGTTGAAGTGTAGTTCATTGCTATTACTGGTAATCCTAAGAAAGTTATATATACTGGTGATTCAAATATTGTTCCAGCAAATAGATTATATAAAGGTTGACTTGTAGATGCTAAAGTATCTAATTGAATACCTGAATAGCATAAAACTGCACCTATAAGCATACCAATAAATGGTTTTAATTTGAATTTCTTAGCAGCTGTATATCCAAGAATTATCGGCATATACTGGAACATTGCATCTCCAATTGCATTTAGCATAATATATGCTCCATCAGCTTCTCTATATAAACCCAATGCTGTAAATACTGCGTTGAATCCTTTTATCATACCAGCAGCACACAGTACTCCTAATATTGGTTGAAAAACTCCTGATATTATGTCTATAAACTTATTAAGTAATCCTTTTGGTGCATCTGAATCTGAATTGTCTATTGTATCCCCTCCTAATCCAGCCAAATCACACACAACTGCATAAACATCTGGAACATGGTTACCAATAACTACTTGATATTGTCCTCCACTTTTCATTACAGTAACTATACCATCCATTTTTTTTAGTACATCATCATTTGCTATTGACTCGTCTTTTAACTTAAAACGTAATCTCGTTATACAGTGAGACAAACTACTAATATTCTCCTTCCCACCTACATTAGCAATAATGTCTTTTGATAATTGCTCATACTTTCTCATTTTTTCTCCTCCATTTTCTTTTTGAAATATGAAGGTTTGGCCAACTTAATGTCACCACCCAATATATATAAACCTAATTATTAGGATTTATATCTTACTTAATACTTTTGCTTACTACTCTTTCAACATGAATAGTTAAGTATAATTTTTCTTCATCTGTTAAATTGTAATTGTATTTTTTATGTATAAATTCATCTAATTTTTCTATACATTTATAAGCATTTTTATATTTTACTTTTATTACTTCTAATAAATCATCTTCATTATTTTCATATGATTTATTACTAATAAGCCTTTCTGCAAAATACTTTAGGTGAGTAATAAATCTATAATAATAAACTGAATCTTCATTAAATACTATTCTATAGTGGTATTTAACCACATTTGTAATTTCTTGTATCATTTGTGTAATTTCATATATGACTTTTATATTTTGATCCATTTGTGCATTAACTATATGTAGTGCTATGAATCCAGCTTCATCTTCTGGCAATCTAATCTCAAACTTTTCTTCTATGTAATCCAAAGCTTCTAATCCTATTTTAAATTCGCTTTGATAAAATCTTTTTATATCCCAAAGTAGTGCATTCTTTACATTTACTCCTTCACGAACCCTTTCTATTGCTGTATATATATGGTCAGTTAAAGAGATATAAATACTATCATTTAATCTCTTCCCTAATTTTTCTTTAGCTTGTAAAATTATTTCATCTGATAATTCCATATACCTCATAGGAATATCTGCTATTAATTCTTTAAATTTATCAGACATATTTGGGTCTGAAAGTTTGAATACCTTATCAACCTTATCCTTTGATATGTGGTCACCTGTACGTTTCTTATATGCTAAACCTCTTCCCATAACTACTATTTCTTTATCATTTTCATCTGTTGTAATAATTACATTGTTATTGAGTATTTTTTCAATAACCATTGTGATTCCCCCTTTCTTAATACTAAGTTAAAGTAAATATTTTTAATTATTAAGAATATTTTGAATATAATTTATTGCATTAAAAAAAACCTATTTATTACACATTAAATAGATTCCCATGAATCCTGAGTAATAAATAGGTTTAGCTTGTACTTAAACAATCACTATCCGTTTATATTTTATTTTAATTATTATTTATTATATGTTAGCAAATTTATTTTTTAATGTCAACTTTTTCTAAATATTTTAATGTTGAATAAGCTATATAAATTGTATTAATAAAATATTGTTTTATCAAAAGACAAATAAAGCAAAAAAGGTATTACCAATTTCATGGAAATACCTTTTGTTTTTAATTTAATATTAATTTAAATGATTTTTCTTAATCTCATCAAGTAGCCCATCTTCCAAATAGATTTCTAATGCACACCCTACCATTGCCTTTACTGATTTGTGAAGTTTATCATAAGCTTCCTCAGAATTTGCATAATTTAGAAACTCTTTTTCATGAACATATACCATTGGATTTATATCCAAAGCTATTTCTGTATACATAGTAGGACAAACTTGACTTACATTACCTATATCTGTAGAACCTACTGGACCATCTTTACCTTCTAATATATCTGTTATACCTGCCTCAATCAAATTATTTTTTGTTATCTTTTGAAGTACTTTGTTATTTATTATATTATCAAAAGAATTTTCAAAATATCTATAAGAAAGCTTAGCCCCTGTCATTAACTCTGCACCTTTTGCACAGTTTATAACTTTTTTAGTTACTTCATCTAAATAACTTCTTTCAGCTGCTCTTACAAAAAACTTACAAGCGGCTTTTTCTGGAACTATGTTTGGAGCTTCTCCTCCATTTGAAACTATCCCATGTATTCTAACATCTGATTTTACATGTTGTCTTAGTGCATTTATACCAGCAAAGGTAAGTTGTACTGCATCCAGTGCATTAACTCCCATATGAGGATGACTAGCTGCATGTGCTGATATCCCTTCAAAACTAAATTCTAATGAGTCTATTGCCAAAGCTTTACAGTTTATATTGTTAAAAGCTTCTATATGCATTTGATAACTTACATCAATATCATCAAAAGCTCCTGCCTTAACTAAATCACATTTACCTCCTGTTGTTTCTTCAGCTGGTGTTCCTATTAATACAATTTTTCCTTTAAAACTTTCTTTTAACTTACTTAATACTATACAAGCTCCTAGTGTAGATGCTGCAATCCAGTTGTGTCCACAAGCATGAGCTGGTTCTTTATTTTCTCCATATCCTGGAAGTGCATCATACTCAGCCAAAAATGCTATAGTTGGACCATCATCATCCCCTAATTCAGCTCTGAAAGCAGTCTCCATATTGCAGTATGGATAAGTTATATCAAATCCATATCCCTTTATTTTATCTACTAAGTATTTTGATGATATATATTCTTCTTCTCCTAATTCTGGGTTATTGAATATAAAATCACATACTTCTTCAATTTCTTTTCCAAGTTCATTCTCTATCTCATAAGCTCTTTTCTTTATACTCTCTATCATGACTTACCTCCTATTAGAATCCTAGAAATAATCCTATTGTCAAAAATACCATTACAAGAATTGTTAATACTACCATTAAAGGAATTACAAATCTAACCCATTTTGACCAAGGAATATTAGCTACTGCTAATGCTCCCATTAAAACACCTGATGTAGGTGTTATTAAATTAGTTACACCTATACCAAATTGATAGGCTGTAACTATCATTTGTCTAGATACATCTACTAAATCCCCAAGTGGTGCAAGTACAGGTATTGTAAGTGATGCAAGTCCTGACGCTGATGGTATCAAAAATGCTATTAAACCTTCTATTAAGAAAGTTAAATTTATAAAGATAGTTTTTGGTAATCCATTTAATAAATTTGCTGCAGAATTTAAAATTGTATCTATTATAAATCCATTTTCTGCTATTATTACGATTCCACGTGCAAATGCTATACATAACCCTGCTGTCATTAAATCTCCTGCTCCGCTTATGAATGAATTAACTATGTCATCTTGTTTAAGCCCTGATGCTATACCTGATATTATGCCTATAGCCGTAAATATCATTGCAATTTCAGTTATATACCATCCTAGCTTTAAAACTCCATATATCATAATCGCCATACCTATTGTAAAAATTGCTATTACCATGGCTTCTCTTTTTGTAAATTCTTTTATGTTTGTATCAGTATTAACCATTGATTCCTGATTTAATGATATACCATGTACTAAAGACTTTTTAGGGTCTTTTTTAACTTTATTGGCATACATCATAACAAATCCTATAGATATAGCCATATATATTATAAACATAACAACTCTAAATTCTATCCCAGAACCTGGTGTTATTTGTGACAATGCTTGTGCTATTCCTACAGAGAAAGGATTAGTTGTAGCTGCTCCAAATCCAGCCGTTGCTCCTATAAACACTGTTGCCACTGCTGTTAATGAATCATATCCCATACTGGTCATAAGTGGAATAAATATCATATAAAAAGGTAGTGTTTCTTCACTCATTCCAAATGTTGTTCCACCTAGTCCAAATAGAATCATTGAGATAGGTATTATTAAAAATTGAAACCTCTTCATTTTATTGACAGTGTGGGCTATAACAGCTTCTATAGCTCCTGTTTTATTAACTATTCCAAAAGCTCCTCCAACTATTAAAACAAATCCAACTACTTCAGCCGCATCTATAAATCCATTTATAGGTGCCGTAAATACATCAGTAATCCCTTGTGGATTTGATGGTGCTTTTTCATAAGTTCCAGCCACAACAACTGATCTTCCGTCTATATCTACCCTTTCAAAATTTCCACTTGGTACTATCCAAGTAAGAACTGCCATTACTACTATTAGTAAAAATATTATAGTAAGTGTCTGCGGCATAGTAAACTTTTTCTTTTTTAAACTGCTCATTTTTAATCTCCCCACTTTTTAAATTAAAATATTTTATTATTGCATCCCTTTTCTACCCTATTTTGTCTAGATGTAAAAAAGCTCAACATGGATACATGTTGAGCTAAATGTGCTAAATACAACATACCTGCATCTTCCCTTTATCTTGTTTAAGATAGCTCTCCATCAAAATTCGGGATAATTTTGATGACAGTACTGTACCTATTAAATACAGTCCCAGCACTAGCTTTGGACACTAGCACTTCGGCACTCACTCCTTTTATATTGCTTCATTGGCTTCCAACCTCTTCAATATTAATCTTAGTAAATGCAACCTCTACCTCAATCTTTTTATTAGATGAGGTAATTCTTATTAAGTTTTATTTATCGTAAGTAATTGTAGCATAATATGTCGAGATTGTAAATATTTTCAGTATAATAATTCTTGCTTTATGATATCATTCTACTGTTCGCAAATAATCTTTTCCTCCACATGATTTAAGGAATATAGTATATTTTGAATACACACAAGTTTTCTAGAGATTTAAAATTATTATAATGCTCTTATAATAAAAAATAAAAGCCATGTAAACTCATCTAATTTACATAGCTTTATATATATTAATCTACACCCAATACAGCTTTGAGTTTTGATGCTATTGTAATAACTCTTGGTCCAAATATAACTTGAACTGAATTTTTCTTTTTAACAACTCCACTTGCACCTAATTCATTTACCCAGAAACTGTCTTCATAGAATCCATCAATTGAATTTAACTCTACTCTAAGTCTAGTCGCACAGTTTGTAATATTTTTTATATTACTACTTCCTCCTAAACCTTCTATTATATAGTGTACAAGTTCTGAATCTTTATCACCTACTTCATATTCTACTACATTGTTTTCTACTACTTTAACATCACCTACAGACTGTCTTTCTCTATATTCTTTCTTACTATAAAGCTTAACTTCTTCTGAGCTTCTTCCTGGTGTCTTTATATCAAACTTCTTAATTGCCCATGTGAATATTATATAAGTAACTATAAAGAATATTGGTATTAAAAATAATAAAGGTAATGCATCTACCTTTTGAGGTTGTAATAAATTAGGGAACATATTTCTAAATGATTCTCCCATTATAGAAACATTAAACATTTCTGTGAATACATATGTCAACCCTGCTAGTGGTACATATGCTGCAAAGTATAATAATGGTGCAACAAATAAGAATGTATACTCTATTGGCTCCGTTACCCCTACCAACATGGCTGTTACTATTGCTGGTATCAATATACTTATTGCTTTTTTCTTATTAACATTGTCAGCCAACTTATACATAGCTAAAGCTGCTGCTGGCAATATTGCAAAATGTATTAATAAACGTCCTGTTGTAAAGTTACGAGTGATATAAGATAGTGTATCTGGGTCTCCCATTTGAGCTAATCTTATATTGTTAACACCTTCGTAAATTGCTCCACCTACTTCCATTGTTCCACCTACTCTTGTATATTCTATAGGAAATGCAATTAAGTGATGTATACCAAATGGTAATAATGCTTTATCCATTGCTCCAAAAGTAAATGTTCCTAATAATCCACTCGAACCTATCCAATTACCAAGTTTAGATAATGCTAACCCTACTGGTGGCCATATGAAGTACATTGCTGTACCCAATACTATTGATGCTATAAACATTATAATCATTGAAAATCTTGGCCCTGAGAAAAAAGATAATGCACTAGGAAGTTCTATGTCAACAAATTTGTTATGTACTGCACTAGCTACAAATCCAGCTATTATAGCTCCAAATATACTACAATCATATGAAAATATTCCTAAGAAAGAACCATATAAGGAACTTCGACTATATGCTTCTGCCTCACCTAATCCAGATGCCATAAACGCTTCTGCTGTAACTGTATCTGAATTTATACCATTTGCTACTAGTAATGTACTTATAACTGTGTGCATTCCTATAAATAAAACAATTCCTCCTAATGCCCCCCATCCTTTTTCCTTTTTAGATAAGCCAAAGGCTATACCAGTAACAAAGAATATTGGTAAGTATCTCATTACCATAAATCCTAGGTCATTTATTACTTTAAAGAATACATTTATGAATGACCCTTCTTTTATTAACCCGCTAAGCCCTAATGCAGAAACGTTTTCCATATTTGCAAAAGCTGACCCTAATCCTATAAATACTCCTGCTACAACAAGTAATATAACAGGAATCATCATTGCTCCAGAAAGTACTTGTAATTTATCCTTCATAGTATTATTTCCTCCATTTTTATTGAAATGCTAGGCTATATAATGCATATATATAAACTTCTATCGCTTTATATAATGTGTCTATACTTATATTTTCATTTGCCTGATGTGAATTTGGACTATCTCCATCTATTGTAGGTCCAAATGCAACTCCATTTTCTAATACTCTTGCATAAGACGCAGCTCCTTTTGTAAAAAGTTCTGCTTCTTTTCCAAAACCTTGTTTATATGCACTTGATAATTTCTTTATTAATTCACTATCTGGTTCTACATACAATAGTTTTAAATCCTTATATATCTCAATTATTAAATTTTCTTTTTTCTCAATTTCATTAATTCTATTAGTTATAAATTCCCAACTTATGCCCTTAGGATATCT
This sequence comes from Clostridioides sp. ZZV15-6383, assembly GCF_020657735.1. Lineage (NCBI taxonomy): Bacteria > Bacillati > Bacillota > Clostridia > Peptostreptococcales > Peptostreptococcaceae > Clostridioides > Clostridioides sp. ZZV15-6383. The sequence continues at coordinate 63,161 of NZ_JAGWCV010000006.1, forward strand.
AAAATCTATTTTCATATTCAACTCATTCTTTTCTAAGAAGATACTCATTATGCATATTGTAGAAACTCCCATATCTACATCTTCTTTATATAGCCCTAATTTTTTTCCATGATTATCATCTGTAAAGTATGAATTTAAAATATCTTTTATTATGATTCCTTTGACATTTAGCTCTTTGATTTTTTCTAAATCTTTTGCTAAATTAAATGCACAGTTATATGACCTGTGTGGGTTTCTTGATAAAGTTCTTTCTCCTAGATATCTTACTAATACTTTTTCTTCTTCTAGTTCTTCTATCTCTGTATAATAAGCTAATGATTTTACTAACTCTTTCTTGTCATTAGTTTTAAAAATAGCTTCAATTTTATCACATACAAATCCATCTTCTTTGTTTGACTTTATATCAACTAAATTGTGATTTCTAAATTTATCTTCATTTATTTCCTTTTTTATATTAAAGTACAAAATTCCCTTCTCTCCATTTACTATTGGGAAGTTTCCATCTGGAGAAAATGCAAATTTTGGTTGTTCATTGACACTAAAGTAATGTTCCATACATTCCCAAGTTGTCTCTTCAGCTCCACCTACTATCAATCTAATCTTTCTCTTTGGCTTTTCATTAAGTTCTCTTAAGAAAAGTAATGCATACAAAATTCCTATCAAAGGTCCTTTGTTATCATTAACTCCTCTTCCGTAGAGATAGTTATCTTTTTGATAGACTTTAAAAGGTTCACTCTTCCACAACTCTTTAGTATATATTGGTACCACATCTATATGATTAAGCACCCCCACTACTTCTTCACCTTCTCCATATTCTATATGGAGTGCATATCCGCCAAAATCTTTTACAACAAAATCCTTATCTTTTGCTATTTGAATAAGCTTATCAAAGGCATTTCTTATTTCTATTCCAAATGGTTGATTTATATCTTTTGTACTGTCATCTCTAATTGAAGGTATCTCAACTAAATTTTTAATATCATTTATGATATTTTTTTGATTGGATTTTAAATAATCAATAATTAGCTCTTTATTTACTATCATCTTAATTATTTATCACCCCTTTATATTAGTTTTACAAAGCATTTCAGTTCATATCTACATTATAAATTTTGAATATTATTTTTACAATATTTCAAATACTTCTCTAAATTACCATAATGATATGGTAAATAGTCAACAGATTACGACAAAATTATACTTTACCAATTATTAATATTTTAGTTTATCTATTTCATCTAAATCCAATGTACTTTTATTCTGATAAAATTCATCAAAAAAGATGTAGCATTGGCTACATCTTCTTGTATCTACTCAATTTCCATTATTACACTATTGGTGTCTACATTTCCAGGCTCTAGTCTATATTTTACTGTTCTCTTAACAGTATCAGCATCATCAATTATAACTACAGGAGTTATTATATTTAAATCATTTGATGTTATAAATTCTAAATCCACTTCCATTATTAAATCTTTAGCTTTTACCTTATCTCCTGCCTTTACCTTAACATCAAACGGCTTTCCTTCTAGTGACATTGTCTCTAAACCTACATGTATCAACATATTTGTGTTATCATTACTCTTAATCATTAATGCATGCTTTGTATCAAATACACTGACTATTTCACCATCAACAGGAGAATATAACTTACCTTCACTTGGTATTATGGCTACTCCATCTCCCATCATCTTTTGGGCAAAAACTGCATCTGGAACATCTTCTAAGTTAACTAAATTTCCCTTAAAAGGACTGTATATTTTCTCAATCTTATCTTCTTTTTTCTTAAATATATTAAACATAACTCACTCTCCACACTATAAAATTTTATGATAATACTTTTCTTAAAGCCTTTGCTACACCATTATTTACATTAGTATCAGTTACAAAATCTGCCTTAGACTTTACTTCATTTGTAGCGTTACCCATAGCAATACCAAGACCTGCAAATTCAATCATGGATATATCATTTTCATTATCACCTATACAAATAACTTCTTTGCTATCTATACCTAATATATCACAAAATTTTTTAACTGCAATACCTTTTGAAGTACCTTTACTCATAACTTCAAAATTTATCTTTCCAGAACTTACTACTTCTAAATCTTCTTGTTTTTTAAACTCTTTTTTTGCTTCTCTTAAAGACTCCAAATTTTCTGAGAAGAGTATACACTTTAAAATGTCATTTCCAGATTTTTCTAATAAGGTTTCACAACTTGCATTTTCTATTATCTCGATTCTATCTTCTTCTTTATTTTTACTATTTACTAGTCTGTATGGATGTTCTTGTCCTATTTCATTGTTGGCTATAATTCTTTTGCATCCCTTAAAATGTCTATTTAAATTATACTTTTCACCTATTGTATATATCTTCTTTAGTATATCTTTACTTAAAACTTTCTTATACTCGTATCCTAATAAGTTAAAATATGTCCCATTAGTTGATATAATATATATATCATCGCCTAATACACTTGTAAAATATTTCATGGCATTATAAGGTCTTCCTGTGACTAAGGCTACCTTAATCCCCTTTTCCATAGCTTCTTTTAATGCTTTAATATTTTCTTCTGATATTTCAAATCCTTTACCCATTAAAGTGCCATCCATATCAGTACAAATTAATTTATATCTCATTTGTATCACATCCTAGTAAGATTTTTCTAATATTTCAACAAGGTCTTCCTTCTTTCCAAAAGGTAAAAATTCTAAAACTGGACAGCTTATTATTTCTTCTAATTGTTCTTTTGTTATATTAAACTCAGATAGTTTTGTCTTAAGACCTACACTCTTTAAAAACATTTTTATTTCATTTCCTAAAGCTTTAGCTGCTTCATTATCTTCTACTTTTTCTAATTCTCTGTTAAACATTCTCGCTACTTTAGCAAATTTCTCTACATTGTTTTCATAGAACTTTTCTGCAAATTTTGGGAACACTATAGCCAAAGCTTCACCATGAGGAATGTGTGTAACCCCACCTATTATTTCACTTAGTGGATGTGGTGGTGCTGCACCAGCATTTGCTAGTGAACTTCCTCCTAATGTATCTGCTACTGCTAATTTTGTTCTATAATCTACATTATTTTTTTCCTCCATTACCTTAGGTAGATAGTTAATGACTAATTCCATAGATTTTTCAGACATTATCTCTGTAAAATCATTAGCACTTGGATTTATGTAACTTTCAAATGCGTGAGTAAAGGCATCAAATGCTGTTGATGCAGTAATTCTCTCTGGCAGAGTTAACATAAGCTCTGGGTCTACTATACATTCTTTTGAGAAACAATTTTGATGGAATATTGTATTTTTTTCGATTCCTCTTGATATCACTGCTGCTTGTGTAACTTGACTTCCTGTTCCAGAGGTAGTTGATACAGCTATTAATGGTAATTCTTTTTCACTTACTTTGTCATATATTTTAAATGGATTTGTATATGTATTAAACATATAATCCCAATCTATTTTTTCCAGTCCAAAAGTCAAGGCTAATATTTTGGCAGTATCTATACTTGACCCTCCACCAACAGCTAAAACAACATCTACAGATTCCTTTTTTGCTAATTCAAATCCTTCATTTACTAGCTCTACAGTTGGGTTTGGCTCTACCTTATCAAAGTGTACAACTTCTATCCCCTTTCCTATTAAATCCAATGTAATTCTTTCATATAACTGGTCTAATGGCTCTACATTTGGAGTAGTAACTAACAAACATTTCTTTCCATATTTTCCTATTATACTAGGTAACTCACTTAAAGTTCCTTGTCCAAAATTTATTCTTGATGGTTGATAAAAGTTAATCATATTTTTCCTCCCTTAAATTATTGCCTTCATACTCAAATTATACCTATTACCAGATTTTTAAGGCAATACCTTAACTGTTAACTCTTATTCACTAAACTTTATGGCAATTAATAAACAATTAATGTTTCATTATTACCATATCATTATGTAAATTTTATTAAGTGCTTATAGGATAATTTTATAAACAATCTTATTGTATAATTAACTTAACGTTTTACAAATAAAAATTACAGAAGTACCCTAATATGAACCACATAGAATCTATCAATAAGGTTTATTAGGTCAAGGTATATCTACTGCTGTAGTAATGTTACTCTCTAATAAAATACATAATAGTAAAAATTGAGTATATACACTTTTTTATAATAAATAGCTTAAAGGAGAATTAAATTATGAAATATTTAATAGATAGTGCTAATCTTGATGAGATTCAAAAGTGTTTAAAATATGGATTTAAAGGAATAACAGCTAATCCATCTATGTATCTTAAAGAAAATGTAAACTTCTATAAATTTATTGAGGCATGTACTAATTTAAATCCGGAAATATTAACTGCTGAAGTTATAGGAAATAATTTATATGAATTACTTGAGTCTTGTGATAAGATATCAAATATAAACAAGAACACCATAATAAAAATAAATTTTTCTGAAGTTGGCTTAGAACTTATAAACATATTGAATAGTAAAGGCGTAAAAACTGCATGCACCCTAATTTTCAATGTAAATCAAGCATCATTGGCTATAAACGCAGGTGCTGATTACCTATTCCCTTTTATAGGTAGAAATGATGAAAATGGATATGATGGTATAAAAAACCTTACAGAAATATGTGACCTTATATCAATAAATGGATATAATACTAAAGTTATTGCAGCTTCTATTAAAAATGTATTCCACTTAACTCAAGCATCTCTTTGTGGATGTGATTATGCAGCTGTAACATATGACTTATTTAAAAAAGCTTCTTTTAACCAGCTTACAGTAGACGGTGCCAATACTTTTGAAAAAGATTGGTCCAAAGTTAATAAATAGCAATTAAGATTTAGGAGGGTTTGCATTGAACAAAAGACTATTAGATATTGCTGAATTATTGCTAAATAGTTCAGACTATATTACTGTAGATACTATTGCCGAAGAATTAAATGTTAGTAATAAAACTATTCGTAATGACCTTGTTATTTTAGATGAATGGCTTTTAGAGTTTAATTTATCTCTAGATAAAAAAACTGGTTCAGGAGTTATTATTCTAGGTAATGAAGATATAAAACTTAAAGTTATTAGAGATATCAATGATAAATCAAATTGTATATATGCATACTCTCCTGAAGACAGAAAAAGATATATTTTAAGTAAATTATTTATTAAAAATTCTAAGTTTAGGATTCGTGACATTTGCAATGAACTACATGTTAGCAGAGCTACTGTTCATAAAGACTTGGTAGTTATTCAAAATTTTTTGCAAAGCTTTAAAGTGACACTAGTTAGAAAAACCAACAATGGTGTATATCTAGAAGGCAAAGAAAAAGATATTAGAAAAGCAATTTTTGAGCTTGCTACTGTTAATAAAAGTTATACTGAACTTAAAGAAATATTATTCTCGAAATTTAATGAATGTAAAGATACACCTTCAACAAAAATATTTAAGGAGTTATTCAACTATGATTTTGAGAAATTATCCCAAATTACTCTACACACTTTACAAGTAGAAAAAAGCAATCTTAGTGATGAGTATTATATAAACTTCTTAATACATATAGCTATATGTATTAAGAGAATTTCAATTAATAGATATATTAACTTATCTGAAAGTTTCTTTAGAGAATTATTAGAACATGAATGCTTTGAAAAATCAAAAACTTTATGCTCCAACCTAAGTGAAGCTTTTGATGTAGAATTTATTGATGAAGAGGTTTGTTATATCCTCCTTCATATAGAAGGATTACTTAAGTCAATAAAGAAACCTACTATTCTTGAGCCTCTTAGAAATGAAGAAATTACAGAGTATAATCTATCTGAAGCAATAGCTACCCATTGGGGAGATATATTAAATTTAAACTTAAAAGACGATTTAATATTAATAAAATCTCTTGCTAATCACCTTAAGTCAGTTCTACACAGAATAAATTATGGGTTTACTATTACAAATCCCATATTAAATGATATAAAGAGAACATTTCCTTATACGTATAAGGCTGCTAAAGAGTCTAATACTGTTATTAAACAGTTGATGAGTTATGAAGTTAATGAAGACGAAATAGGATATCTTGCTTTATATTTAGTATCAGCAATAGATAGAAGCAAAGCTCCCCTAAATACTATTTTAATATGTCATTGCAGTGATGGTGTATCTAACTTACTAGTCCAAAAACTAGGTTTTGAGTTTAATCAGATTAATATAGTTAAATCTATACCTCTATCTTCTATTTCATTTACAAACTTTGACGATGTGGACTTAATACTAACTACTGCTCCTGTAGACTTTGAACATAATGCTGAGCTGATAAATATAAATGCTCTTTTAAGTAAGAATGATATTTCTAGGCTTAGTACAATTATAAAAAAACTATATTCTGAAAAAAATAAAATATTATCTTACAAATAAACAAACAATAAGGCTGTCTCAAAATAGAGATAAGCCTCTTTTTTATTGTTGAACTGGTGAAAATATATTTGATTTCATAGAAAAAAGTGCCTCATGAACTAAAAAATTCATTTTGAGACACCTTTATTTTTTACATTTAACCTTTTTATTTAAACTTTTATATTTAAAGTAAATTTTATTATTTTTATTGAGTGCAAGCACTATTTATATTATTAATTTCTTCATTATTCTTACCAAACTTTGTAGTTACAAATCCTATTGTTTTTATTATGAGTAATAAAGATATCAATGAATATATAGATATCATAAAATTCTTACTTATTATTCCAGACGCTACTATTATAAATCCATCTAGCATAAATAATATAACTGGCAACTTCAGAAACTTAATTACCTTATTAATAAGCATTGCAACTAAATCAGTTCCACCAGTACTACAGCCCCTTATTATTGCTATCCCTATAGCAGTTCCCACCAATAGCCCACCTATCACTCCAGCTACTAATAGATTGTCAGTTATGTGAGTTTGTGGTATTACTTTTAAGAATAATGGACCCATAAGAGTTATATATAATGTTTTTATTCCAAAACCTTTCCCTAAAAATAATAATCCCATTACTAAAAGTGGCATAGATATTCCTAATGATATATTCTCAACAGGCATTGATAAGAATGTGCTAAGTACGACTGATAATCCTGTTATCCCTCCTGGAGCTAATGTATGTTCTGCAAAGAAAAAATTAACTGCTAATGCCATTAAAAATGCTGATATTGTTATCAGTAAATAATCTTTTATCATTTCTTTTTTCATTTAATAACCTCCAATGATTATATTATTTCAGTATAAAAAATCAATTAAATTAGTCTAACTTCCTATAGTTTTTCATAAAATTAATGCTTCCTTAAAAACATTAAGAAAGCATCTCTTTTATCCTAGTTTATTATCTTATTCTAAACCAAACTTTGTAGCTGCTTCATCTATAGCTTTTCTACAATTCTTAACCCCTGCTGTTATACCATCTTTATCCTTGAATATTGCTGATGATAATATTACAACATCTGGATTACATTCTATTAATGGCTCCATATTGTCTGCTCTTAGTCCACCATCTATTGCCAATTCACACTTAGGATTCTTTTCATCTATCATTTTTCTGGCTCTTTTAACTAAATCAACAGCACTCTTTCTCCATCCCCAGTTGTCTTTTCCGTCAGTTTCATCAACACCATGAACGACTATTTGCAATCTATCTATATCATATATAGCTTCATCAACAAAACATAGTGGTGTGTAACATCCAACTGTTAATCCTACTTTCATACCAAATTCTCTACAGTAATTTATTATGTATGCAAGAGGAGCTCCTAAGAAATGTTCAGCTGGTATTATCAACATGTTGCATCCTGCTGCTGCTATTTTTTCTATAAATAATCTATCACAATCTCTTGTGTATATATGGCATTCTATTGGTTTATCTGTTACTGGTCTTATTGCTTCTATTATTTGATGACCACCCATAAGTTGCATATTTTTTAAATCATGCATATCTGCTGCATCTGAATGTACGTAGTCTACACCTGCATCCATTGCTTCCTTAACTACGGCTGATATGTGACCGTAATTTACATGTGCCAATCCTGCTGCTATTTTTATGTGTTTCATATTTGTGTACCTCCATATTTTACTTTAATTAGTATTAAATATTATTTTTTGATATTTTTTTAATATTTTTAATCTTGTGCTACTTTTGTTGCTGTATGTATTTCTTATATGAACTTATTCTGCTTTTGTGAGCTGTGAACTTATTTTGCTTTGTAAATTAATATTACACTGATATATTTTTTTTCACAACACTTTGACTACTCCTTAAAAGTACCTTTATATTGTGGTAAATTATAGACATTAATTATGTATAAAAAGTTAGTTTTTTACCACATTCTTATGGTATTTATTATCTATACTAGCTCAATTGATATAGCTAGTTCACTTAATATATAATCAGACTATAAATATAAATTTACTCAATAAAAAGTACCATTCATAACAATATTAATGAAAGGGAGATGTAAAATGAGAAACTGTATTATTGCCCAATCTGGAGGTCCTACAGCTGTTATCAATGCTTCTGCAATTGGTATTTATGAAAAAAATTTAGAAACTAAATACTTTGATAAAGTGTATTTTGGTATCAATGGGATTGAAGGTATATTAAACAAAAATATAATAGATTCAGACTCCTTAAACAAAGATAATGTATTGAATTTAAAGCAAACACCTTCGTCTGGTCTTGGTTCTTGTAGATACAAACTAGCTGATTATAAGATAAATTCTTATGATTATGATAGAGTTATAAATATACTAGATGAATACGAAATAGATACATTATTTTATATAGGTGGAAATGATTCTATGGATACAGTAATGAAATTTTCTCAATACTGCAAAAACACTACTTGTAAAATAAAATTTATAGGGATTCCTAAAACAATAGATAATGATTTATTAGGAACTGACAACTGTCCTGGATTTGGTTCTGCTGCAAAGCTTATTTCTACACTAATAATGGAAACTTACTTAGATTTTTCTATATATAAAAATAATGGAATATTCATAGTCGAAACTATGGGTAGAGATACTGGATGGTTAGCGGCTTCTTCTGCACTAGCTAGACTAAACGATAATCCACTAGTTGATTTAATCTACCTTCCAGAAATTGATTTCTATGAAGATAAGTTTATAGAAGATGTTAGAAAAATATTCAAAGAAAAAAATAAGGCTTATATAGTTGCATCAGAAGGTATAAGAGATAAATATGGCAACTTTATATGTGAGCAAAAAACTTCTTTTCATGATAAATTCGGTCATTCTCAATTGGGTGGAGTAAGTAACTATCTAAAGAACCTTATAATATCATCATCAATTACAACAAGAGTAAAAACTTTAGAGCTTGGTGTAATACAAAGATGTGCTATGCACTTAGCTTCAGAGACTGATTTAAAACAAGCTGCTGAAGTTGGTGCATATGGACTAGAACTTTCTAAAAAAGGATATACAGGAGTTATGGCTATCATCAACAGAATATATAATACTCCTTATAAATATGAAGTTAGCCATACTGATATTTCTAAAATAGCTAACAAGACAAAGTATTTTCCTAAAGAGTGGATAAATGAAGAATGTAATTATGTGACTGATGAAGCTCTAGATTACCTATATCCACTTATTCAAGGTAACCCAGATATTAAATATAAAAATGGACTACCTTATTTTTCAATTCTTTACTAGGAAATTATTATAATTTGATATACACTCAATTCCAACACTCTTAAATACTTAAGTGGCTGTTAAATAAAATTATAAATTGTTATATGACAGTCACTTAATCGCTTAATTATTTAACTGTTTAGTTTTTTAATTTTTTAATCCTTTTTAATACTAATACGATTTGTTGTAATAATGTCTCACACCCATTTTCATTTTGGATAGATTATAATTAGTTAGACAATAAATATTTTGTCATGATATTATTATATATAGTGATACAAATAGAAATACTTTTATCATGGCTAGAAAAACAAAGATTACACAAAGGATTTAAAAATCAAACAACTTTAATTAAAATAAATGGTTAAGACAACTTCTAAATCAACTACATAAACAATAAAAGAACATAAAGTAGTTAAATCTACAATTATAAAATTAGTAAGACTATAATAACTTAAATAAAATTAAAATTAACAAATACTATTAAAGTTAGCAAATATTCCTCTACCTAAATAATTGCTTTTTATAAAGAGTTATTTATTTTAATTGAATTTAATTGAAATACGATTTTAACTAGAACAATAGATTAATGTAATATTTAATATAAAATAATTATAATAATTGAAAAGGAAGTAATCTATGATGAAAATAGCAGTCATAACAACCGAATTTTTAAAAGAGTTTGTAGATAATTCTATAAAAAAGTTAAATATTAATGCAGAAATTGATATATATATCTATAAAGATTTTTCTCATGTAGGAGATTTATATTTAGAAATAGAAGATAGGTTTGATGGATTTGCAGTTAGTGGTCCTATCCCCAAAAAAGCTATTACAAAAAAGGCTGGAACTATTAAAAAACCTCTAGTTGATTTTGGTACTGACTTACAAAGTTACTATGATATGTTTCTAAAACTTATCTTTAAATACAATACATTAGATTTTTCTAGAGCATACTTTGACTTAACGGACTGGGCAGATAATCCAAAAGATATATCATATTATCTATCAAATGGCACATTTGGAGACTTAATGGATAGTATTGATAAAAATGCCTCTAAAATGAGTTTATCTGATATAGCAGAACTCGAAAAACATATTGCAAAAAAACATATTAATTTATGGAATGAAGGGAAAATCGATTTTTCTACTACCCGTTTCAGTAGTATTGTTCCTATGTTACAAGATGCAGGAGTAAATTTTCATTTCATATACCCTGACATAGATTTATTAAAAAATACTTTTAGTAACTTAATAAAAGATATTCATTTACATAGAATGAAGGGAAATCAACCAAGTGTAATATATATAACGGTTAAAGATACAAATTATGATGATTCTACTTTAGACCAAGTTTATAAAATATTAAATAGTATAAAAAAGAATAAATTGACCGATTTTATAATTGAAAGAAATAGCAGTTCTTTTAAAATTTTCACTAAATGTGAAACGATTAAATCATTAACTAAGAATTTTACTACATGTTATATAAAAGAATCTATTGAAAATAGTACAAATATTAAAGTATGTGTTGGATATGGAATTGGTAATGATATAAATCAAGCTATGTCTAGTGCTATAAGTGCTAATAAGGAATCTAAAATAAATCCTTTAAACTACAGTTTCTTAGTTAACGAAAATTATGAGACAATAGGACCTTTACTATGTGATAAGTTACTTACTGTTTCAAATAAAGTAACTCCACATATAAATACAATTGCCAAAAGTTCTAAACTGTCTACTCTTACTATTCAAAAGATTATATCTGTTACTGAAATTCTACAAAGAGATGAAGTTACTCCTAAGGAATTATCTTCATGTTTAAATGTAACCGTTAGAACTGCTAATAGATTTCTAAGTAGTCTCTTAAAATCTGGAAACGCTACTATATTATATGAAAAACAAAACTCAACAAAAGGTAGACCTGAAAGGGTATACAAATTATTTATATCAGAAAATAAATACTAAAATCCAAAATGCATAAAAATATTTTATCATCTAATATTAAGTAAAATTATATATGATTTTCTAAAAGGTATATCTTTGCATCTTTTTAAGATATACCTTTTATGATATTTAATAATATTTTATGTTATTATCTACTAAAATTATTTTCTAACCATTTTACTGCACAATGAGCAAATAAAGCTGAACCGTAAACTAATCCCTCTTCATTAAAAATTGCCTTAGGATTATGCATTCCAAAATTATACCCCTGACTAATACTTCCCATTCCAATCCATAAAAACACTCCTGGCACCCTTAGTAAAATCTCTGAAAAATCTTCTGAACCCATTGCAGCTGGAAAGTCTATTACATTTTCATGCCCTATAACCTCTTTAACATAAGATACAATCTCATCTCCTACATCCAAATCATTTATAACTGCAGGAGTCCCCATTTTAAACTCTACTTTAGCATTTCCTCCAAATGATTTAGCTATTCCTGTAGATATTTCAATAATCCTATTTTTTAATTTCTCTCTAACAAATTGGTCAAATGTTCTTAAAGTTCCTGACATAGATGCTTTATTTGGTATAGCATTTGGTACGCTTCCTGCATTAAACATACCAATAGTTAAAACTACAGGCTCTTTCTGAGGTTTTTCTCTTGAAAGTATAGTGTTTAATGCTATTTGTATATGTGACATTATGTTTATTGGGTCCACTCCAAATTCAGGGCTTGCTCCATGAGTTGCTTTTCCTTCTACTGTTATTTCAAATATATCTGCAGATGCCATAGCTGGACCACGTGAATAAGCTACTTGACCTGTGTTAAGAAATTTGCCCACCATACTGTGAAATGCCATAGCTGCATCGACCTGAGGATTTTCTAATATACCATCATCAATCATTGATTTTGCACCTCTGGTAGTCTCTTCATCTGGTTCAAATACAAACTTTACTCTACCTTTAAGTAAGTGCTTATTATCTATAAGTATTTTAGCTGCACCTAAGAGCATTGCTGTGTGATTATCATGTCCACAACTATGAGATGCACCTTTATTCTTACTTTTAAAAGGTAAGTCCGTCTCCTCCATAATAGGAAGTGCATCCATATCTGCCCTTAATAATAAGGTCTTTCCATCATTATTACTGTCTAAAACAGCTACTATTCCATTATTGGATGTTAATTCTGGAGAATATCCCATTTCTTCTAACATGCTGGTAACAAATGTAATTGTTCTTGGTAGATTGCAACCAGTTTCAGGATTTTCATGCAAATATCTTCTCCATTTAATAATTTCTCCTTCTATTGACTTTGCTTCTTTAAAAAAATTTTTCATATTCCTTCCTCCTAATCAGATAGCCAGCAAAATTTCACTTTCTTTTGCTAAGAAAATGATGCTGGCATAAAAATTATAATTTTATATATTAAACTTCATTTCTTTTTAAGGAGTTGGAATATCATCTGGAATAGGGCATTTGTATGTTTTACCATTCATAGATTTATCAAATTCTTCTTTTGCCTTTTTAGCTATCTCTGGATTATTCAGTATTTTAGCTCCAAACATAGCCATAATTTTTGCTGCATATATCATACCTTTTTCTCCTATAGAACTTCCTGCACAAGATGTAAACTGCCAACTATGACCTGGTGCACCTAGATTTGTACATCCTGTAAAAAAGTATGCTGTCGGAACTATATGCATTACATCCCCAATATCAGTAGAGCCATAACTATTAAAGTTTGTAACATTTCCTCCACCGTAATATAGATGAGTTCCTTCTGGTAAATTATATTTACTTATCATAGCCTTATATTGTTGTGGGCTTTGTCTATCTAACTCAGCTGCAAAGTCCAATTCCTCTTGAGTCCAAGGCTCTTGTTTAATCTCATTCATACATTCTGATACAAGATTTGCTAAAACATGATTATTTAAAGTGTTATAACATCCTCCTAAAAACTCTACTTCAACTTCTGTTTCAGTCATCATTGCAGCTCCTTTTGCTACCTTTACAAGTCTTTCATATGTACTTTCTACAGCTTCTCTACTTAAAGCTCTTGTATAATACCATACTGATGCTTTATCAGGAACTATGTTGGGTGCTACTCCTCCATCTGTAATTGTATAATGAATCCTTACATCAGAAGTAACATGCTCTCTCAAATAATTAGCTCCCACATTAGTAAGTTCTACAGCATCTAGTGCACTTCTTCCATTTTGAGGGTCTGAACCTGCATGTGCAGTTTTCCCCTTAAAGTGAAATTTTACAGAATTAACAGCTGTTGAAATACCAACTGTAGCTTCACTAATTTTATTTGGATGAAAATTTATAGCTAAGTCTAGACCTTCAAATGCTCCACCTCTAGCCATAAATCCTTTGCCTGTTAATTGCTCTTCTCCCGGACATGCATAAAATACTATAGTCCCACTTAAATTATTTTCTATCATTTCTCTTTTAAGCCCTACTACTGCTCCTACATGTGCTGTACACAATAAATTATGTCCACATCCATGACCATAGGCACCCAATTCAAACGCTTCTTGCTTTGCTGAAACTTTTTGATTTAAACCAGGTAATGCATCAAATTCTCCCATAAAACCTATAACTGGCTTGCCTGACCCAAAACTAGCTTTAATAGCTGTAGCTAAACCTCCTACACCTACTTCCACATCAAATCCTTCACTTCTTAGAAAATTTGCTGTATTTTCACATGCTTTAAATTCTTTAAATGCTTTTTCTGGATTTTTCCATATTTTTTTACTCAAATCATTAAGTTTGAATCTTTTTTTATCTATCTCATTTATAGATATACTTCCTACCATTGCCTCTACCTCCTATAAGTCTATTTACTATCAACCAAATATAATTGGACCTATTATACTAGCAAATGCCACTGATGCAATAGTTACAGTAACAAATCCCCCTATAATCATCTTTGGTAACAAATAATCTGTTGCCCTTTGTTTTTCTTCTTCAGTTCCTTCCATAGCATCAATACCTTCATTAGAAATTATCTGTGTTGCTGGATAAGCAAGCATGCAAGTTACGCCAATTGCAGCTGACATTCTTGGAGAATATCCTAATAGCTTTCCTACAATTGCAGTAAATATTATTATGAATACAGAGCCTACAATAAGTATTCCTATAGTTGGAACAATCATCCCAAACAATGCTGTTGGAGTTACCTTAGCAAGTCCTCCAGGTAACATTAACATACAACCAAACATTATAATTCCATTAGATTGAGATTTATCTAAAATTCCTTTTTCTAAAAAACCTATTCGTGTAAAAATCAATCCCACTAACAAACATGCTATGTTGGGATTTAAATAATAGTTTGCAGGAGTAAATCCTGGTATTAGTGTAGCCAATCCTAAAAAATTACCAATCATAGCAACAAATGAAAGTTTTGCAAGGTATACTAGAGTAGATGATTTTTTACCTGAATCTTCTTTAAAAATTCTCATACTTGGAAGCTTAAAATTACTTTTTGATTCATCTTTTAAGAAATCTCCACTATCTCTTTTAAATTTTAATTCTTTATTTATACAATATGTAGTTATCGGAATACCAAAGAATTTTTGAAATGATAATACTAGAATTACAAATGCTGCAAGTTCAGGTCTATTTGCTGCTTCTGCAACAGTTGTTACAATAATACCGGCAACAGTAGAACCTGCTATTGGAGGTGCTGCTATTAAAGCATACTCTCTACCAAATAACATACTACCTACTGTTAAACAACCAACCCCTATTCCTACAATACCTACTAATGCAATTACAACCGTTTTCCATTCATGACATAAGTCTTCAAGATTTATAAGTGTTCCTAAGTTAGTTATTAATAAAGCTATACCAAAGTTACTCATTGCAGCTAATATCCCTGATGCTCCTGTAATGTCTTTTGGTAAAATATTTGTCCAAAATCCTAGTAAAAATATAATACATACAAATAGCAATGTTGAAATTGCACCTTTTGTTTTCTTAGATAAAAACTCACTAAAAGCATAAATCATTACACATACAGTAAAGCAAGTAAGCGGATTCCAAAAATTTTCCATCGTTGTTTCCTCCTAAATATAATAATTTTTTATCAATAAAACAATGATTATAGAATATATATTTTGTAGTTATTCTTAACTACATATGGTATAGCTTGATATTTTTTGATAATATTTTATACGTCTTAAATTATTCCTAAAATACCTAAATGGACATAACTATAGTTAACTCTTTAAATGTTAATTGTAATTATTAACTTACTAGATTTCTTTTTACTTTCTACATCATTTTATAAATGCAGAATTGTACTACAACTATTTTCAATCTTAGTATACATGTTGGAAGACTTACGTTTATTTAAATACATAATATATATTTACAAACGTCTCAAATTATTCTCAAAATACTTAAAATAAAATAATAATGCACCCATTAAATTAATATTATCAGAATACACTTCATTTTAAGTCTTCTCTATGTACAAACTTTATCTACTGGCGCATCCCCTCCTTTGTAAATCAGATTATTTTTAAGTGAATTTAGATATCTTATTCCCAGAAATTATTCCTAGAAACAAAAATCATTTATTATATTAAATCAATGATAAACTATACTTTAAAACTCTTTCTAGATAAGTATAACTTATCATATAATGACATCTATACCTTTACCTCTATAGTAATCCTAAATTATTCTTAAATTAATAATAAAAATAATTTTATTCCTTATAAAAGCACTCGTTTTTATATTGTCAAACTATTCTTAACATAAATTATAATTTCAAACCTTTTCTTTGTCAATATATTCTGACATTTTTCCAGAAATTTTATAAATTTATATAGCAAGTAAATCATATTATTTTTTATGTAATAAATAAATCATACTATGAATATGTCTAAATATTTAATTAAGTAAAAACGTAAAAAATGTGTATTCTCCTTTGTATAATAAGTTTAGTTGTCATTACTTTTAGGAAGAATACACACTTTATTTTAAAAATCCCATACTCTATTTTAAATACTTTGCTAGATACTAATCAGCATTAGCACCTAACTTCTATTTATCTTATTCCTACCCTACTACCATATTCGTAGGTAAATCTAAAACTTCTCCATTCGTAGCTATTACATTTTTATACCAATAAAATGATTTTTTCTTAACTCTATTCTTAGTACCATTTCCCATATCATCTTGGTCTACATATATGAATCCATAACGTTTACTCATTTGAGACGTCGATGCACTAATAATATCTATACATCCCCAAGATGTATAACCCATACATTCAACACCTTCATCTATTGCTATAGCTATTTGTTCAAAATGATTTTTAAAATATTCTATTCTATAATCATCATTTATCGAACCATCATTTTCTACAGTATCATATGCCCCTACACCATTTTCAACTATCCATAATGGTTTTCTATAGCGATCATATAAATCAATAAGTGCTATTCTTAAGCCCTTAGAATCTATCTGCCATCCCCATTCACTAGTTGGTAAATATGGATTCTTAACACCTGTTACTAAATTTCCTCCAACTTTCTCTCTTTTTTCAGCATTTATACTTTGAACCATTGACATATAATAACTAAATGCAACAAAATCTGCTGTATATTGTTTTAATATATCTTCATCCCCTTCAAGCATTTTTATATTTATATTATTTTTCTCCCAATATCTTTTAATATGAATAGGATACTCTCCAAACACTTGTACATCACTATACATAGAGTTATTTCTATTATCTCTTTGAGCTAATATTACATCATCTGGATTACATGTTTCTGCATAAGTTAAAGTCTTAGTAACCATACATCCAACTTGAGAATCTTGTATTATCTCATGACAATACTTTGTAGCTAATGAAGCTGCTACAAATTGGTGATGTAGTGCTTGGTATATTGCTTCTTCTGTTTCTCTTTTACTTTTATATTTTTCTTCTAACACCCCTACTGTAGTAAATGCATGACGAAATACACTATCAATTTCATTGAAAGTTAACCAGTATTTTACCAAGCCTTTGTACCTCTTAAAACATACTTTTGAATATTTTACAAACATATCTACAACTTCTCTAGATACCCACCCATCATAATTATTTACTAAATATATTGGCATTTCATAGTGTGATAGTGTAACTAATGGCTCTATACCATTTACTCTTAACTCTTTAAATAAATTTTCGTAAAATTGAAGCCCTTTTTCGTTTGGCTCTTCTTCTATACCCTTTGGGAATATCCTAGTCCAAGCTATTGAAACTCTTAATGTTTTAAATCCCATTTCTTTAAACAAAGCTATATCTTCTCTATATCTATTATAAAAATCTATACCTCTTCTTTTAGGATAAAAAGTATCTTCTTCTGCATTCATAGCTTCTTTCAAATCCTTGATTCCCACATGCCATTGACTTTTATAGTCTTTTATATCTATGTTAGGCTTGTACTTAGCTATATCAGCTACTGACATTCCTTTTCCATCAATATTCCAAGCTCCTTCTGCTTGATTTGCAGCTATTGCTCCTCCCCATAAAAAATTTTCTGGAAATTTATATTTATTTTTCATATTTCTCAACCCTCTCTTTAATTTCTAAATCTTCACCATTTGTTGATATGATTTGTTTGTAATAATCATAGCTACACTTTCTCATTCTTTTAAGTGTTCCTGACCCATCATTATTTTTGTCTACATATACAAATCCATATCTCTTTTTCATCTCACCTGTACCTGCTGACACTATATCAATTGGTCCCCACCAAGTATATCCCATTATTTCACAACCATCTTTTATTGCTTCTTTCACCATTTCAACATGTTTCTTTAAATATTCCATTCTTTCATAATCGTATATTTTTCCATCTGTTTCAATCTCATCGCTTGCTCCTAGACCATTTTCAACTATAAATAACGGTTTATGGTACCTATCATAAAGTTCATTGCATACATATCTTAATCCTAATGAGTCTATAGGCCATCCCCATTTAGTTTCTTTTAAATATGGATTTTTCTTACCTAAAATTCCACCTGTATTTCCTAGTATTTTCATACCAACTTCGTGAAGTGATGACCTATAATAACTAAACCCTACATAATCACAAACACCTTTTTTAAGTATTTCTTTATCCCCATATTCCATATGTATATTTAAGTGGTTTTCACTAATTATTCTTTCAAAATATGCTGGATATTCTCCTAACATATGTATATCACTGTAAAATAAAGACCTACGTCTTAATTGATAAGATTCAAATACATCTTCTGGTTTACAAGATGCTGGATAAATAGGTGATAGTGATAACATACAACCTATTTTAAAATTCTTATTTATTTTATGTCCTTTTATAACTGCTTTTGCACTAGCTACTAACATATTATGACTAGCTTGATATATATCTTGAAGTTTAGTATCATCTTCTTTTATCTCTATAGCTGCTGCTATAAGAGGCAGTGTATGAGCATGATTTATTTCATTAAAAGTCATCCAGTATTTTACTTTATTCTTATATCTTTTGAATATTGCATTACAATAGTTTTCATAAAAATCTATAAGCTTTCTATTTTTCCAGCCTCCATAATTTTTTATTAAACCTAATGGTGTTTCAAAATGAGATATTGTAACTACTGGCTCCATTCCATACTTAATCATTTCATCAAACAAATTGTCATAAAACTCTAAACCCTTTTCATTTGGTTCATTTTCATCTCCATTAGGAAATATCCTACTCCATGCTATTGAAGTTCTAAAGCACTTCATCCCTAAATCCGATAATTCCTTTAAATCTTCTTTATATGTATGGTAAAAATCTATTGCTTCATGACTTGGATAATACTTACTTTCATCTATTTCTAATTTGATATTATCAAAACGTCCTTTTCCTACTGAAAGTACATCTGATATACTTAAACCTTTTCCATCTTCATCATATGCTCCTTCTGCTTGGTTTGCAGCTATTGCTCCTCCCCATAAAAAATTCTTTTGAAAACCCATTTTATGCCTCCCCTAAGACTACTTTTGATATATTATTTATAACTTCATACTGACCACTTGTTACTATTATCATGGTAGTTATGTCATAGCCTTTTCTTTTTATCTTTTCTATATCAAATTTAATTAACTCTTGACCTTTTTTAACTCTATCTCCCTGTCTTACCAAAAGTTCAAATCCTTCACCATTCATTTCAACAGTGTTTATACCTACATGAACTAATATTTCAGTATCATCATCAAATCTCATTCCTATTGCATGACCAGTTGGAAAAGCAACTTCTATAGTCCCATCTTCTGGAGCTTTTACTATCCCTTTTGAAGGTATTACTGCTATACCATCTCCCATAGATTTACTTGCAAATACAGAATCCTTTACATCTTCAAGGTTTACTAGTGTACCTTCAATACAAACTGGCAACACTATATTATTACTTAATTGTACTTTATTTTCTTTCTCTATTACTTCTTCTTCAAAACCTAATATATAAGTTAAAATTGCAGATAAAAAGAATGACATTGCTATACCCATTATGTATATGACAAATGTATCTCCAAAGAATGCAGGTAGAGTAGTAAGTGCTGGGAATACATACACTATTGCCTTTGTTTTGAATAATCCCATAAATGCTCCTGCTATACCTCCAGCTATTACTTGTGCTATTAATGGTTTTTTGTATTTCACACTTAGTCCATATACTATAGGTTCTGTTATACCACCTAATAATGCTGGTATCATAGCTGATACTGCAAATGTTTTTATTTCTTTATTTCTAGAACGAAAGAATATTCCTAGTGCTACACCTGCACTAGCAAAAGTAGCTGCTGCTATCATAGGTCTTATAACGTCATATCCTAAGTTTGCTATATTATTTATCATTATAGGAACTACTCCCCAGTGAATTCCCATCATTACTAAAAATGTCCATCCTGCCCCTACAATGGCACCTGCTAAAAGACCACTCTTATCACTTAAGAAATTTATTATATCTCCCATCCCATTTCCTAATATAACTCCAACTGGTCCTATCACCATAGATGATAATGGTACCATTATTAATAAAGCAACCATAGATAAAGTGAATATCTCTATACTATTTGGTATAAATCTCTTTAATAATCTTTCTATATGACTATAAATGTAAATAGTAAGGATTGCTGGTATAACTGTCCCTGAGTATCCCATAAGAACAACTGGTATCCCAAAGAAACTAACTACATCTCCCGTGTTTTGCATAAGCCCTGTAAAGTTTGGTTCCATTAAAGCCCCAACTATAGCAAGAGATATAAATGTATTACATCTAAATGTTTTTGCTGAACTATATGCTAGGAATAATGGTAAATAATAAAACACACTATTTCCTGTAGCACTTAAAATACTATAAGTGCTTGACTCTGTACTCATGAAGTTATATGTGGTCAAGATTACAAGTAGAGCTTTAATCATACCTGCACCTGCAAGTGCTATGATTATTGGATTAAATATCGACGACATTACATTAAACATACGTGTAAATATGTTCCCTGTCTTTCCTTCACCTTTATCATTGTTATTTTCTTTTTCACTCTTTATTTCAGGATATATATTTAATATAGTATTAAATATATCTGATACATGATTACCTACAACAACCTGAAATTGACCATTTCCCTCTACAACTGTTAATACACCACTCACTTTTTTAATAACTTCTTTATTTGCCAGAGATTCATCTTTAAGTTTGAATCTTAACCTTGTAACACAATGAAATAATGAGTTTACATTTTCAACTCCTCCAACTTCTTTAACAATTTTTTTTGCTAAATCTCGGTAGTCTTTTTTAGCCATATGATTCTCTCCTTTCATAATCCTTTTTGGATATCGTTTTCATTATTGTAATTGAATTATATCATCATACTTTTTTTACCTTATAATTTTCGATTTTTGGAAACTTTATTATATAAATAAAAAAACGTGGTATAATATTTAAGTCACCACGTTTTTTTGTTATTTATTAGTTCTTTATATCTAGATACAATAATATCTGTAATTACCTGATATATTATAGGATGTGTTTGAACACTTGATTTATGTCCAAAACAGATACATAAATCAACATATGGACTTTTTTCTAGTTCTTTATTTGATGTAATTGCAACAATCTTAGCTTTTGTTTCTTTAAAAACGCCTTTATTTATATTCCCTCCTATCAGCTGATATTTCTTTATATAATCGCCAGAGTTTGTAAATATAATTATTAAAGTATCCTCTTTTGCATTTTTAATAAATTCATGCTGTTTTACATCATCTATTCTAGAAAAAATATATTTATTGTTATAAGCTAACTTAGTTTGAAAATCTACAGCGGCAGACTGAGAATAAAGCACACCAAATGCTGCAATACTTTTATACTTAATTAAATCTTTGGCTAATTCATCTATTTTATTATATTGAATATTTGATTTTAAATCTTCTAAATCTTTCATTATCGCATTTATATAATCTTCAACACTATGACAATCAAGATATCCTAGTATATTATCATTATAATTTAATATATTTTGATTTTTATTACTTTTATATCCAGCTGCAGATTTTAAATCAGAAAAATCTTCAAATCCAATATATCTTGTAAACTTTGATATTGTTGACTTTGAAACAAAACATAATTCTGCTACTTCTGATATTGTCATATCTTTAATTTTGTCATAATTACATATTAAAATGTTTGCTATATGATAGTAAGTAGATTCAGTTTTTCCATTGTTTAAAATATTTAACAACCTATTTAGGAGTACTCCCATTTATAAACCACCACCTTCAAATAAATCTTAAAATGATAGTTTATATTATACTTTGTTTATATTTGTAGATAAAATCATTTTTAAATATTTATTTCAATATATTTTTTAATACTTCTTTTTCTAAATATAAAAAATGTTCCTTCTCCCTGTATAGATATATTTAAGTTTTTAATTATCACCATTTAGTACAGTTTAGTTGATTATAGAATCAGATGTTTTTAATATACATAAAAAATGTGTACCTCCAATGATAGTAATTATACTTAGCTTCTTTATTACCACCATTTTTAGGAGAATACACATTTTACTTTACATACCTAATGAATTTAAATTATCTCCATTAGATTTTATTACCTCTTTATACCAATCAAATGATTTTTTCTTATATCTCTTAAAACTTCCTTTACCTTCATCATCTAAGTCAACATATATAAATCCATATCTTTTGCTCATCTGACCTGTAGTTGCACTGACTAAGTCAATTGGTCCCCACATTAAATATCCAAAACATTCAACATTATCCTCTTCAATTGCAGATTTCATTTGAGATAGATGCTTACTTAAATACTCAATTCTATAATCATCATTTATAGTTCCATCTTCTTCGATTTTATCATATGCCCCTAAACCATTTTCTGTAATTAAGATAGGTAATTGATACTTTCTATAAACATAATTTAAAGTAAATCTTAAACCTATAGGGTCTATTGCCCATCCCCACTTACTTTGTTCTAAATATGGATTTTGAATTCCCCCAAATAAAGATTTATCACCTGATAAATTTTCTTTTGGAGTAGACACACTTGAAAAATAATAATTAAGCCCTATAAAATCTAATCTACCTTCCTCAAATGCTTTTTTATCTTTATCAGTCACTTCAATATTTATATTATTTTTTTCATATTCTTTTAATTTATATTGAGGAAACTTTCCATTACACATTGCATCAATTTGATAATAGTCACGGTCATTATCTAAAAATGCATTTAATACATTACTAGGATTACAATTGTATGGATAAATTGGATTTAGTCCAAATACACATCCAACTTTATTACTTGGATTGATTTCTCTAGCCAACTTTGCAACCTTTACACCTGCTAAAGTCATATTGTACCCTACATTTGCCAGTGTTTGAGCTTTATTTTCTATTTCACTATATTTAATACCTGCTATCATATAAGTAAAAATATCCGAGTGCTCTGTTTGAGGGTCAATATGGTTCATCTCATTAAATGTAACCCAGTACTTTACTTTATCATCAAACCTTCTTATTACAGTCTCACTATACTTTAAATACAAATCTATGAGCTTTCTGTTATTCCATGAACCATATTTATGTACTAAATTCATAGGTAATTCAAAATGATATAGTGTTACAATAGGTTCTATATTATTTTCTATTAATGTATCTATCAGACCTTCATAGTATTTAATCCCTAGTTCATTAGGATTTTCATCATCTCCATTTGGAAAAATTCTTGACCAATCTATAGATATTCTTAATGCGCTAAATCCCATTTCCTTAAATAAAGCTATATCTTCTTTATATCTATTATAAAAATCAATTCCATTGTGAGATGGATAATCTAATTTTTCTTCTATTTTATCAGTAATTACTCTTGGCGTTTCATAAGAGCCCTTAGTTACAAAATCCATAATTGCAGGCCCTTTGTTATCACTATCCCATGAACCTTCACATTGATGGGCTGCAATACTTCCTCCCCAGAAAAATGTATCTTTAATATTCATGAATTTCCCCTCCTAAAATTTATACTATTACAGTTAATAATTCTTCTGATTCATCATTTGATGAGATTACATCTAAATAATCGCTAGTATTTGTAACTACAGTTATTATAGTTGAATCAAAACCTTCCTCTATAATTTTATCTGATTCAAATACTGCTAAAGCATCTCCTTTTTTAACCCTTTGATTTTGTGTTACAAGACTTTCAAAGAACTTTCCATCTAAGTTTACAGTATCTATCCCAATATGAATTAATATTTCCACTCCTTCATCAGTCACTATACCATATGCATGTTTAGTTGGAAATACTATAGTTATAGTTCCATCTACAGGAGATATAACAGTTGATTTTGATTCACTAGGTATAACTCCAACCCCTTTACCTAATGCTCCAGAGGAAAATGCTTTATCATTAACTTCCCCAAGTGCAATTACCTGACCTTTTGCAACATTTCCAATACTAATAGTTCTTGAATTATTCTCGTTGATTATTAGTTCTAATTCTTTTTCATTATCATCCTTAACTTCTTCTTTTTCATCTGAAGGTATTCCTAATAAGTAAGAAGCTACTGTTGCTACCACAAATGATACTACTACACCTATTATCATAAATGTAAAGTTAGATACCTCTCCTCCAACAAGATATGTTGGTAATGCAGCTAATCCCCAAACCATTCCATATGTTTTAACTTGTGCTAAGCCTGCTATTAAACCACCTATACCTCCACCTATCATTACTGCTACAAATGGTCTTCTATATTTCATAAACACACCAAACACTGAAGGCTCTGTAACTCCCATAAGTGCACTAAAGCTTACTGTCCCAAATAATTGCTTTTGTTCTTTATTTCTAGTTTTTAAGAAATACCCAAACATTGCACCACAAACTGCAATATCAGATATCGTTGCAGCACCCATAAAAATTGGGTCATACCCTAATGTTGTCACAGAATTTAAAGCTATAGGCATAGTAAAATTTGCCGCACCAAAAACTATTAAGAGTGGTTGTAAAGCCGCATATAATGCAACAACGCTCCAATTACCTAATGTATTAATTAAAAACATACATGCATAGTTTAGTCCATCACCAATCCACATACCAATAGGTCCAAATACAGTTAATGTAACTGATAGAGTTATTATTAAAGATAATACTGGAACTAAAAAATAGTGTAGTGCTTTAGGTAATATTTTTTTCAAACCTTCAATTATAATTCCCATTGCCCATACTCCTAAAAGTATTGGAATAAAACTGTTTGCATAAGTTGTAGCCTGTAAATTTATACCAAATAAACTTAATCCTTCTACACCATCTATTGATGAAGATAGTAATGTAACTGCTAACACTACTGCTATATAAGAATTTACATTAAGTCTTTTTGCTGATGCTATTGCAATTAATACTGGTAAGAAGTGAAATGTAGCACTTCTTAATGTATCTAATATTTGATATGTAGGACTATCACTCTGAAGTATACCAGACATATTTAAAAGTGCTAATATACTTGCAAGTATACCGGCTGCAAGTAGTACTTCAATTACTGAAGTCATAGTCTCTGAGACTACCACAAAGATGGAATTAAATATACCTTTGATACCTCTAATTTCCTTTTTTCTTTCACCTTTTACACTTGATTCACTTGAACTTAAACCTATCATAGACATAAACTCGTTATATACATCTACAACATGAGTACCTATTATAATTTGATAAGCAACATCATTAGAAACTACATCAATTACTCCTTTTAATTTTTTAATTTCTTCTGTTTGAGCAATGCTCCTATCATTTAAGTTAAGTCTTAAACGAGTAACACAATGTGCTACCGACTTTATATTTTCTTTTCCGCCTATAAGTTTTATTATATTTTCATTTAAATCTTTATACTTCATCTGATTTTGCCTCCAGTCTTTGAGTCACCCTATTTATATGCAACATTAAATAAGTTTCTTCACTTATAGATATGTCGACATTAAATTGTGATTTTATATATTTTCTTATCTTTTGAACACTTCCAAATGACTTTGGATAAAGTTGACTTACTTGTCTATATAAATCTATTGAATTATCTTCATCTGTTGAAGCTTCATCTGACATAATTCTTTGTATAAAATACTGTAGATGAGTGGTAAATCTCATATAACTTGTTGAAGTTTCATCTAGCTCTACATTAAAGTGATATTTTATTATCGAAACTATATCTCCTAAAGTTCTCAGTTCCACAACTGTGTCATCATGAGATTTTTTATTTACCTCCATATTTACAAAATGAAGTGCTATTGATACTGCTTCATCATCAGGAAGATTAATTCCCTTACTGTCACCAATTAATTTTAGTGCATGCATGCCAATTTCAAAGTGTTTTGGATAAAACCTTTTAACATTCCATACCAAAGGACTTTTTATAAATTGATTCTTTTCACATCTTTTAAGTAAAAACTCTAAATGGTCTAGTAAGGTTAAACTTAGATAATCACTTGATTTTATATTTAAAACTTTCTCACCATGTTCAATTATTTCATTAATAAGAACTATATCGTTAGAATCTGAGTTTTGTAGTAGATAACTAAAGTGTTCTAGCATATCGTATGAATCTAGTATATAGGTTCTCTCTATTTCATTTTCATTTATCACTTGTCCCACTCTTTTTTTAAAGCCAATTCCTTTGACAAATACAATAATTTCGTTTTTACCTCTTTTTACTAAGGCTACATTGTTATTTAAAATCTGAACTATTTTCATATATTCCTCCTTTCAATAAAAAGAACCCAAGCATATATGTATAGAGTATTCCTCTATTTTTCACATATATACTTGAGTTCTGCCTGCTAATCAGTAACATACTCAAAATTATGACTACGTCGCCATAATTAGAATTCTTTTTTGTTTAATTTTATATCCTATATCTTATACCATCTATGTAAATCTGTCAACGATTTCCTAAATATTTTTTAATTCTATAAGTATAGG
Organism: Clostridioides sp. ZZV15-6383; assembly: GCF_020657735.1. NCBI lineage: Bacteria > Bacillati > Bacillota > Clostridia > Peptostreptococcales > Peptostreptococcaceae > Clostridioides > Clostridioides sp. ZZV15-6383. The sequence continues at coordinate 90,278 of NZ_JAGWCV010000006.1, forward strand.
CTCTTTTATACAATTACCTAATAAAGTTTAGATACTAAATTGATATTATTTTACTATCACTAATATTTATAACATTATCTGAATCATTAGCTATTTCAGCATTGTGAGTTATCATAACAAAATTTTTAAGTATCATAAATCATTTATCCAAATTATCTTTAAGGTAAATTGGTGGATACTTCACACCTTTTAATTCTTTATTGCTTCTTAAAAATTTATTATTATTTTCCATATCATAAATTTGTAACATTACTTTATTTACATATAGAACATAATAATTATCACTATAAAAATATTGATACTCCTTAATTTATTGTTTAAAACTTAATATAATGCACTAAAAAAAGGATATTATCTTTTTTATTAAAATATAACATCCCTCATATTTAGCATCAATATATATGCCCCAACTGGTAAGTTAAAAGACCACACTGTCAGTATTTTGCTTAATTTGAACCTCCTGAATTATAAAAGCTTTTTGATAGTTTAATTGCATTTTCTTTGTATCCATTGTCATTCATAACTTGAAATACAGCATCTTTAATATCTTCTGACTTATTTTATTTCATACAAAAAAAGAATGTCTCATGAACTAAAAAGTTCATTTTGAGACACTCCTTTTTTATAATAAAAGAATACTATCTACTTCTCTTTTAACTATATATCTAGCGCAGCATGATGCCCTTGGTATACTGCATTTGTTATTGTAGAAGCACGCACACAATCTCCAATTTGAGCTACATATGGAGCACAATCAAGTAAAGTATCTACCACTTCTCTTCTTGGTTTTTGTCCAAGTGCACATATTACCGAAGTTCCTGGAACATTTATTTTATTTCCAGATTTATTCATACATACTACACCTTCTGTTGTTACACTTAAACCTTTATGCTCTGTATATACATATATACCTTGTTTTTCTATTTCTTGTAGTAATATTGGACGATGTCTTATATTTGCATCTGGAGCAAGCTCTGCTCTCATCTCTACTAAGTGAACAGTCTTTCCTTCTTGAGCTAAGTGAATTGCAGCTTCACACCCTGCTAATCCCCCACCTAAAACTACTACTTCGTCAGTGACTTTTTCTTTTTCTAGGTAATAGTCATTAACTATTACTACATTTTCTCCATCAAGCCCCTCTATTGGCGGAACTAGAGGTTCAGACCCTACTGCTATAATTAATGCATCAACATTTTCATTTTCAACATATTCTTTTGTAACTGTTGTATTTAAACGTACTTCAACACCTAAATCTTTTGCTATTTTTCCAAAAGTATTTCCTAATTCATACATTTCGTACTTAAATGGAAGTGCTTGTTCTCCCTTTAAAATTCCACCTAATTCATTAGTCTTTTCACAAAGTATTACTTTATGTCCACGCTTTGCAGCTGTAATGGCTGCTTGCAATCCTCCTGGTCCACCACCTGCTATTAATACTTTTTTAGGTTTTAATACTGGAACAACTTCAGTTCCATCTAATTCACGTCCAATAAGTGGATTAACAGTGCAACGTCTTGTAGATGTGGTAGCACGTTCTGCCATACAAGTGAAACATCTTAGACATTTTACTATGTTTTCATCTTGATTACTCATAACTTTTCTTGGTAATTCGTGGTCAGCTAGTAATGCACGAGCCATATAAATAACATCTGCTTTTCCACTAGCAATTATCTCTTCCATCATTTCTGGGTCATTTAATGCTCCTATAGTAGCAACTGGAATACTTACATGTTTTTTAATTTCTTCTGCAAGGTATACATTACATCCATGCTCTAGGAACATAGAAGGGTGTGTTACTGCAAACCCTCTTTGGTATGTACCTGCTGATACATGAAGTAAATCTACTCTTGATTCCAATAATTTAGCAATTTCTATTCCATAATCTAAATCATACCCTCCCTCAAATAATTCAGAACCACTCATTCTAAACTCTATTGGGAATCCTGAACCTACTGCTTTACGAACACTATCTAAAACTTCTTTAGCAAAACGAACTCTGTTTTCTAAAGAACCACCATATTTGTCAGTTCTTTTGTTAAAGTAAGGTGATAAGAATTGATTGATTAACCATCCATGTCCACCATGAATCATAATCATCTCAAACCCTGCTCTCTTAGCCAATGCTGCAACATTTCCATACGACTCTACTATTTCAGCAATTATTTCTTCTGTAAGTTCTTTTATCTCTAATCCATCAGGACGAACACTAGGACTTACTCCCCATTGTGATAATCCTCGCTTCTTATCTTTGTCAACTAAATAAGTTCCTGAATATTGTCCTGAATGAGATAGCTCTACACTTGGTATTGCTCCATGACGACGAATTGCATCTGCTGTGTAAGTAAAACTTGCTAAAGAGTCAACTGTTTTTAAATCTAGATGATATGCATGTGAGCCATCTGTTTCTGGATGAACCATACATTCACTAATTGTAACTGCACCTGCTCCACCTCTTGCTCTTAATTCGTAAAAGGCTGTTGATTTTGAGCCAATTGTACAATCTGCTGTTATGTCTGTTCCCCCCATAGGTGCTGAAAACATTCTGTTTTTGAATGTTACATTTCCAATTTTAATTGGCTTACATAGATTTGGATATTTTCTTTCCATCTTTTATATCTCCCTTCATTAGATTTTCTATTTTTAAATTTTGTATTTTATTTATATATTTATATAAAAATGTTAACATAAAACCTATTAAAGCTATAATTATAGCTATAATGAAAGCCCTTTGATAATTGCCATCTGCAGCATATACATTTTTCATCACTGCAGGTCCAATATATCCTGCAAAAGCAAATCCAATAAACATGATTCCATAATTTACACTATTATTTTTAGGTCCAAATTTATCTACTGTAAATCCTGGGAAAATTCCCATAAATGAACCAAAGCATATACCTATAATTATTATTCCAATATAGAATGTTGCTACATCTCCTTCTCTTGAGAATAACAAACATAATAAACCAAAAATTGAAATAACTAATGCACCTGCTAAAGTATTTATTCTACCAATTTTATCTGAGATATATCCTGCAACAATACGACCTAATGTATTGAACAAGGCTAAAATTGAAACTACTATCGCTGCATCTGAACTTGTCATCCCAATCATATTTGTTGCTAGAGAAGATGCTAATGACACACACATTAATCCATAGAAAGCTCCGCAAGTTAATATTATAATCATTAGATAAAATATAGGTGTTGAAAGCATTTCTTTCCAATTCTTATTAATAACAACTCTTACTTTTCCCTTTTTCTCTGGTGGTACCCATCCTTCTGGTGTGAAATCTGCTGGACATTTTTTAATAAAGAAAGAAGAAACACATACAATTATAAGAAATACTAAACCTATTGATTTAAATGCAGAGGTTACTCCGTATTTATTAATTATCCAATTAGTAACTGGAGGCATTATTACTGAACTAAACCCATAAGCTGCTGTTGTTATACCACCAACTAATCCACTTTTATCTGGAAAAAATTTAATTGAATTACTTATTGTACATCCATAAACCATACCAACTCCAAGACCTGTTATTATCCCATATGATAAAATCAACATAGGCAATCCTTTTGAAAAACCTGCCAATATCATACCTATACCAAAAACTAATCCTCCTACAAATACAACCTTTTTAGGACCAAATTTATCATTTATCATTCCCCCTGTAATCATAGTAATAGGTCCAACTGAGTTTGTAACTGTAAATACAATTGCTAAACTAGCAGCTGTAAAAGTTGTTCCAGCAATACTATTTAAATATTCTGCCATAGGTGATGCAAATACACTCCACGCATATATTGAGCCAATACATAAATTGATGAAACAACTTGCAATTAATATAATCCATCTTTTTTGCGTTAAATTCATTACTCTCCTCCTCGATAAATTTATTAAATAGAATTTCTTAGTTAAGATTATCACAATTTTTTCTATATGTAAATACAAACATGTAAATATTTACATGTTTGTATTTACATAATTTTATTTTCATATATAATTTTATTTATTTTTATTACTCATAATTTACAAGTTCTTATTAAAACATAACTATATTAATTCAAATTAAATATATCGTGTTATAATAAGTATGTAATTAAAGAAAGAGGTGTATTTATGCGAACTTTAAAGTATGCAATTTTAGGATTGTTAAATAGAAATCCTATGACTGGTTATGATATCGTAAAAGAGTTCAATTTTCAATTAGCTGAGTTTTGGAATGCAAAGCATAGTCAAATATATCCTGAACTAAAAAAGTTGGTAAATGAAAAGCTTATTGTATATCATATTAAAATTAGTGGTGATGTATTAGAAAAAAAGTTATACACAATCACAGAAAAAGGTAAAGATGAGTTCTTGAAATGGCTTGAAAGGGATGAGCCAATGGAAAGAACCCCTAAGGATATTTTTCGTCTTAGAATGTACTTTTCTAATAATTTAGATATAGATACTAGACTTATTTTATTAGAGCATCAATTGCTTCAACACCAAGAAAGAATTGCGTTCTTGTACAGTCAAATGGAGCGTTATAGTGAAGTTCCTCCTCTTGATAGTAATGATTTTGGTGATTATATAGTTCTTGATGGAGCTATTATCAGGGAACAAGGTGCTATAAAATGGCTAACAAATTGTATTAACCATCATAAAAATTTGGCTAATACTACTTTGAAATAATAACTTGTTGATTTTAATAGTGTATTTAATTATAGACATTAAATTTATAAAAAGACTGTACACAACTTTGTCTTTGTATACAGTCTTCTATGGTTAATTATTCAAAATAGGTAATTATAATATTTAAAAAAGTTAATATAAAAGTTAAATATTTTTTATTAAGCTATTAATTTTATCTTCTTATTGACCTTCAAAATCACCTTTATATTTACAATCTTTCACAGGCAAATTATTATCTCTTCTCATATACAAGTCCAGTTGATGTCTTGTTACTAAATTTAATGGTAATCAAATTCTTTCCCAATAAGTATAAAAATTACTAATGTGTTATAATTTTCTTAACTACTAAATTTTTAATATGTCTGTTGCACAAGTTTTTCATAGGATTTTTAAACATCATAGTTTTCACACAATAAAAAAGACAAGCTTAAAACCTAAACTCGCCTTTTGCATCTTTTATTACAAGGTAAATTATATTATCTTCCTAACAATTCCCCTTTTAACAACTATCTTCATAAGTCTTACTATAATGTAAAGTACAATATAAAATAGTTCTATGTTAATTTTCTACAGTTAAATAATTTATAAATATATATCTTTTTTAATATATTAACTTACTCTTCTATTATTTTTAAATATTAAAGCTATATTGTTATAAATTTATAACAATATATTGATACATTTTGTATATTTTAATAGTGGATACAAATGAAAAATTATACTCACTATTAATTTTATATTCTTCTTATTTAATATAAATCTTCACCATTTGAAGCAATTACTTTCTTATACCATTCAAAACTCTTCTTTTTCGTTCTTCTCAAACTTCCATTACCACTATTATCTCTATCTACATATATAAATCCATAACGCTTTTCCATTTCTCCTGTGCTGGCACTTACTAAATCAATAGGTCCCCATGTAGTATAGCCTAATAAATCTACACCATCTATAGAAACTGCATCACGCATAGCTTTTATATGTTCTCTTAGATAATCTATTCTGTAATCATCATCTACATAACCATTTTCATCAGCTATATCTTTAGCACCTAATCCATTTTCTACAATAAATAGTGGCTTTTCATATCTATCATATACGTGATTTAATGTAATTCTTAAACCTAATGGGTCAATTGGCCATCCCCATTGACTGTATGAAAGATATGGATTTTTAGCAGATGTAAATATGTTTCCTTCAGCCATATCATCTGCATTTTCATCGGTTCTAACACAACGGCTATTGTAATATGAAAATGAAATAAAATCTACTGTATATTTATTCAATAATTCAATATCACCAGGTTCCATTTCTGGTGTAATACCTTTTTGCTCCATATACTTTAACGCATAGTTAGGATATTTACCTTTAGATTGTACATCCACAAAGAAGTAATTTTCTCTATCTAACTTTGTAGCTTCCCATACATCATTAGGGTTGCAACTATAAGGATATACACTTCCAGCTGCAAACATACATCCAATTAAGTTATTTGAATCAACTTCATGTGCTATTTTAGTTGCAATTGCACTAGCTACAAGTTCATGATGAGCAGCTTGATATTTTATCTTTTCAATATCTTCACCTTCTTCAAAGCAAATACCAGCACCCATAAATGGAGCATGTAAAATCATATTTATTTCATTAAAAGTTAGCCAATACTTCACTAATCCTTTATATCTTCTAAAGATAACATTGCATAATTTCTCATAGAAACCTATCATTTTACGATTACGCCATGCACCATACTTTTTAACTAAATGCATTGGACAATCAAAGTGTGTAATAGTGACTAATGGCTCTATTTTATATTTTTTACATTCCTTAAATATATTTTCATAAAATTGAATCCCCTTTTCATTTGGTGTTTCTTCATCACCTTTCGGAAATATTCGACTCCATGCAATGCTCATTCTATACACTTTAAATCCCATTTCAGCAAATAACTTTATATCTTCTTTATAATTATGGTACATATCAATACCAGTTTGAGCTGGATAATAATGTTCATCATCAAAATCAAACATTTTTAATTTTCCTGTAATAACTTCTGTTCTATCTTTTCCTGTTGGGCATACATCTACATTTGCTAATCCTCTTTCGTCTTCATTATATCCACCCTCACATTGATTGGCTGCAGTAGCTCCTCCCCATAGAAAATCTTTTTTAAAACCCATAGTTAAGCCTCCTAAATTATACTAAGCATTAAATTATGCTAATGCTTTAATTTTTTACTAAAATATAACTGTAATCAGATTATCCTCTAATTCAGCATTTTTGCTTTCTGTTTCTACTACATCTAAAAATTGCGATGAATTTGTAATAACGATTGGAGTTACAACACTATATCCTGACTCTTTTATTACATCAATATCAAAGTTTAATATCGTTTGACCTTTTGTAATTCTATCACCCTGCTTTATACATGCCTCAAAACCTCTTCCTTCTAACTGAATAGTATTTAATCCAATATGAATAAGCACTTCAACACCTACATCTGAAAGAATTCCTATAGCATGCAGACTTGGGAATAAAGTTGTAACTACTCCATCTACTGGAGCAACTACTTTTCCATCACTAGGTATTATCGCTACACCTTGACCCAGTACACCAGATGCAAATGCCGCATCCTCTATGTTACTTAAATTTAATACTTCACCTTTTATAGGACTTACTACTATTTCTCTTTCTAATTTAGTAGACTTGACTTCTTTTATTTCTTCTTTACCCTTATTTTTTACTTTTTTAGATTCTTCTACTTTCTCATTTTTATATAAAATCATAGTTAATACAAAAGCTACGACCATTGATATAGCTATACCAGAAAGAGCTACTATTAAGTTACCCATTCCCCCATCTGGTTCAATCATTGCTGGAAGTTCGAATATTCCCATACCTCCAGTTATAAACTTCCTAAGATTAAAGAATCCATAGAAAGCTCCTCCAATACCACTAGCAATACAACTTATTATAAATGGTCTCTTTAGAGGCAATAATATTCCATAAATTGCTGGCTCTGTAACTCCAAATACACCAGATATAAAGTTTGGTATTGCCATCTCTTTTAGTTTTTTATCTTTAGTCTTGAAGAATATTGCCAACACAACTGCCGAACTTGCAAATGTACAAGCAAAGAATGGCATCATAACATTATCATATCCTAAAGTCATAACATTGTTTATATATACAGGAATGAATCCCCAGTGCATACCAAAAATAACAAGAATTTGCCAAGTGAACCCTACTATAGCACCTGCTAATAGTGGACTAAAATCTCTTATCGAAATTACAATTTGTGAAATAAGTGTAGAACCAAATGTTGCTATAGGACCTATAACTATAAGTGCAACAGGCACTGTTACTAATAGTGTAAGCATTGGCACAAAGAAGAATTTAACTAAATCTGGAACAAACTTATTAAATAATTTCTCACACCTAGACGCAAAATACGCTATAAATATAATTGGTACGACCGTTCCAGTGTAATCAATTGATACAATTGGCAGTCCAAAGAAGTCAATATATACTGGAGATGCAAACATTGTTCCTTTAAATAAAGTGTAAATCACATCTGCACCTGCTGATATGCTGCTACCTTGTATAGCAGGATAACACATGGCAGCTCCTAGTGCTAATCCTAACATTGGCTTTAAACCAAATTTCTTAGCTGAAGTATATCCTAAAAATAAAGGAAGGAATGTAAATAATGCATCTCCAGCTGCATTTATTACCATATAACCACCAGATACATCACTATATAATCCCATTGCCACAAATAAAGCATTAAATCCTTTTAACATTCCACAGGCTGCCATTATTCCTAACACTGGCTGGAAAATCCCTGATATTATATCTATACTTTTATCTAGCATACTACTTGATTTTTTAGTTTCTGAATTTGTACTTGAATCATCTAAATCGATTATTTCAACTATATCTTTATATACAGCTTCAACATGATTTCCTATAACTACTTGATATTGTCCTCCACTTTTCATTACAGTAACAATACCTTCCATATTTTTTAATACGTTGTCATTTGCTATACTTTCATCTTTTAAAGTAAAACGTAATCTTGTAATACAATGTACTAATCCACTAATATTTTCTTTTCCACCAACATTTTTTACTATTTCTTGTGCTAATTGTTTGTATTTTCCCATTTTTCTCCTCCATATTTCGTTTAAATTAATTTTTTTGAAATTTGAAGGTTTGGCCAACTCAATGTTACCATCCAACCATAGGTATAATTTTGTTAGTATCACTCCTTTCAATAATTCTTAATATACTACTGAAAATTTATTTCGCTTACATATTTGAGTCTTTAACTACTTTAGCTAAATGTATTGTTAAATATATAAGTTCATCATCTGTTAATATGTAGTTATATTGCTTTTTAATAAAATTTTTAATTTTAACTACACATTCAAACTCTTTATTATATTTAGATTTAATAATGCTTAGTAATTCTTTATCTGTCTCACCTTCATGTGCACTATCTAAAAGCAATCTCTGTGCAAAAAACTTTAAATGCATTATAAATCTATAATAAAAGACTGATTCTTCATGAAATTCTATCCTAAAATGATACCTAACTATACTAAGTACTTCTTGTATTAACTTTGTAATATCAGATGCCAAAGTATGACCTTCACTTAACTGAGCATTAACTATATGAAAGGCTATAAATCCAGCCTCATCTTCAGGTAATTTTATACCTGTTTTGTTTTCAATAATATCTAGTGCTTTCATTCCAATTTCAAACTCTTCTTTATAAAACCTTTTAATTTCCCAAAGAATTGCATTTTTTACATTTATTCCTTCTTTCATTCTTTGAATTGCAGAATATGTATGGTCACTTAAGGATATGTAAATACTTTCATTTAGCTTCTTGTTTAACTTTATTTGTGCATATTCTATAATTTCACTTGATAATTTCATGTGCTCTATAGGAATATTATTGAGTAATTCTTGTAGCTTGTTTGATATTTCTTTATTTGATATTCTAAATACTTTATTTACTTTAGTTTTATCTATTAGATTGCCTTTTGATTTTTGATAACCAATTCCTTTACCCATGACGATAATTTCTTCATTATTATCATCTAATGTGATTACAACATTATTGTTTAATATCTTATTAATTATCATGATTATCCTCCTTTTAAGCATAAAAAAAGCTTATCCATAATAATGGGCATACCCCTTCCTAGGATACTGCTATTATTAATGAATAAGCTTAGCTTGTACTTAAACAATTACTACCTAATTCCAATTATTATGATAAAACATTAGACATACTTTGTCAACTTTTTCTTTCCATATATTTCATCAATCTTTTGTGTTGCTTTTTTGTCAGTTATAATAATTACTCTCATTATATTAGCTTATTTCCTTGCATCAATATAAATACAAAACAAGTTATAGTCAATAACAATAAAAATTCTATTAATGTAAATAGTTGATATTATACTCTCTCTACTACATTATCTGTACTTTCCTTAACATTTTTTTCAACTCCAAATATATATGTCATAATAAATGGAGCAACCAATGCTATAAACATCACTATAAGTCCATTTACTATATTTGAACTCCCTTTTTCTCCTGATAGTCCAAGTACTGCCATTATACTATTTTGTGGAACATATAAAGTTACATGAGTAATCCCTGCGAATAATCCTGCAATTCCTGCTCCTATAGATGCTAACATAGCAGGTTTTTTAAGTTTTAATGTAACTCCATAAAGAGCTGGTTCAGTTATACCCATAACAGCTGATATCCATGCAGCTGATGCTAATTGTTTCATCTTACTATCTTTACTTCTTAATGCTACAGCTAATGTAGCACCACCTTGTGCTAAATTAGCACAAACTTGAGATATTAATATTAGCGATTCTTGTCCTGTAGTTGCAAATGCTGATATGAATATAGGAGTCAATGCATGATGCATCCCTGTCATAACGATAAATGGCATTGCAGCTGCCAATAAACAAACCATTATAAATCCTAACCTTCCTTGTAGTAAGTTTATTATACTAGCTAATCCCTCTCCTAAGAAATTTCCTATTGGTCCAATTACTATTAATGCTATTGGTGCACTTATTAATAATACTAAAGTTGGATTTAAAATCGTTTTTAACATACTAGGTGTTAATTTATCAATGAATTTTTCTATATACGACATCATCCATACTGTTAAAAGTGCAGGGATAACAGATGCTGCATATATAACACCTTGAATTGGTACTCCTATAAATGATATAGGGTCCCCACTTGATACCCATGCAGAGAAATTTGGATGTAAAAACACACCTACTACTATAACTGCTATTGATGTATTAACATTAAATTTTTTAGCTGCATTTATTGCAAGTATTATAGGCATAAAGTAAAATGCTACATCTCCTATTATATCTAATACTCTATATGTACTTGAATTTGATGATAACCAATTAAAAGTGGTACAAAGAGATAATATAACTTTTATCATCCCAGATGCTGTAAGAGCTGGTATCATAGGTGTCATACAACCAGTTATTGTGTCTATTATATTATTTAAAATACTATTTTTTTTATTTTCATTTTTTATATCGCTTTTAATATCTCCTGTGGTATTTATCCCCTCATTTATTAGTGCATTAAATACAACTCCTACCTCATTACCTATTATGACCTGATATTGAGTTGAAGTTGAGTTTACTCCAACTACCTTATCTATAGATTTTAATTTATCTGCATTAACTTTCTTTTCATCTTTTAAGATGAACCTTAATCGTGTCATACAATGAGTCAAGTCAATTATATTATCCTTTCCTCCAAGCCCATCAATTATCAATAGAGCTACATCTTCATATTTATTCTTCATACCTTATCCTCTCTTTTAAAATAATTTTTAATATAATTTTAAGCCAAATTAATCTTTTTACTCCAAGCTTGTAATAGTGTATTGTAATTTAATAAACTAGTATCTTCTACAATATAGTCACATTTTCCTAGTACTTCTTTTTTACCCACACCAATTGATGTCATATTGGCAGCATTTATAGCTTTAATACCCGAATAAGAATCTTCTATCCCTACACAATCATATTGTTTTAAATTTAGCATCTTGCTCCCTTCAATAAAAATATCAGGATATGGTTTTCCCTTTTCTAATAGAGATGGATTTACTATACAATCAAATTCATCTTTTATTCCCAAAGATTCTAATATTCTAGGCGCATTCTTACTAGCAGATGCTATTCCCAATTTTACATTATTTTCTTTAAGTTCTTTTATAAGCTCATTTATCCCTGGTAATATATCTTTAGATGTTAATGAGTTTATTAACTTTATATAAATGTTATTTTTTTCTTCACACATCTTTAACTTTTCTTCTTTAGTATAACTATCTACTTTATTAGCAGATAACAATATTTTATCTAATGATTCTTCCCTGCTTATGCCTTTTAATTTCTCATTAAAAGTTTCATCTATTTCTATATCTAGCGATTTTGCCATCTCATGCCAAGCTTCAAAATGATACTTAGCAGTATCTGTTATAACTCCATCAAGGTCAAATAAGACTGCTCTCATATTAATTACTCCCTTTAAAACAATTATTAACTTCTATTACGTTCTTTGATAATTTTATTTCTTTATTATCGTGTAATATGGTTATATTCCTACCTTTGATTAACTTATAATAAGATTTATATTCTTCTATATTTACAGAAACTAAATTATCTCTAAATAATATATTAAATTTAATATTTTTCCAGTACTTAGGTATCCTTGGTTCAAAACTTAATTTATCATTTTTTATTTTCATTCCTGCAAATCCATATACTAAACTCATCCATGTTCCACCCATATTAGCAGCATGTATTCCATCACTTGTATTTTTTTGTAGGTTATTAATATCCATTAATGCTGTGTCCATAAAATAGTTATAAGCTTTTTCATGATTTCCAATTTCACTTGCCATCATTCCAAATATTGACCTTGACAAAGATGAATCATGAGTAGTTATTTTTTCATAGTATTCAAAATCTCTCTTCTTTTGTTCTAGGCTAAACTCATCAGGAAAAAGCAACGCTGAAAGTACAGTATCTGCTTGTTTATTTACTTGATATCTATATATTGTTAATGGATGATAATGGAGAAGTAATGGATAATTTTCTTTTGGTGTATTTTTAAAATCCCATACTGATTTTTCTAAAAATGAATCGTCTTGTCTGCTTATTTTCTTCTCTTCATCATATGGTAAATACATATTTTGAGCTGCATTTATCCAGTTCTTTACTTCATATTCTTGTAATTTAACTTTTCTAAACACTTTGTCAGAACATAAATTATGCTTAAATTTATCTACCATCTGTACTGCATATATTAAATTATATTTAGCCATTAAATTAGTGTAGTAATTATTGTTTACTATTGCTGTATATTCATCTGGTCCCGTTACTCCATTTATACAGAATTTATTATTTTTTGATTCTATATAATCTCCAAATTCAACCCAAAATCTTGCTGTTTCTATAAGAATTTCTAAGCCGTTTTGCATCATAAATTCTTCATCATTAGTTGCTTCAAAATACGTTCTAATCCCATAAGCTATATCTGCATTTATATGAAACTGTGCCGTTCCTGCTGGATAATATGCACTGCATTCATTACCATTTATAGTTCTCCATGAATATAAGCAACCCTTATTTATTCCAAGTTCTCTAGCTCTTTCTCTTGATGCATCTAAGATTGAATATCTATAATCTAATAAAGCTCTAGCAATGGATGGTTGAGTATATATAAAAAATGGTAATATGTACATCTCTGTATCCCAGAAATAGTGACCTTCATAGCCATCACCTGTAAGACCTTTAGCTGATATATTAGTCTTTCCATCTCTTCCTGCTGATTGATAAATATGAAATAAATTAGTTTTTATCCCCAGTTGAAGAGTTTTATCGCCTTCAATCTCTACATCAGAGGTTGTCCAAAACTCATTCATTTTCTCTCTCTGAATAGTTTTTACTTTATCAAATCCAATATTACATGCCTCTCTTAAAACCAATTCTAATGATTTTAAACGTTCTTCGCTTAAATTTAAATCAGAACATACTCTACTATATCCTACAACAATTTCTAAATTTAACCTTTCACCTTCTTTGGCATAAACTTCTATTTCTCGCTCAATACATTCCTCTGAAACATTATAAGTCTCATTTGTAATATTTCCACAAGTAATATATGAATCAAATCCACACCATAACCCTAATTTACTTGTTTCTGTAACCAAATTCATAAAATACTTATCGTTATATTTTTTTATATCAATTTTAAATTGCTTCTTATTTATAGATGCCACTCTTGGGTCATCTACTTTTTCACAATTAAACTTCTCCATACTATTTTCCATTTTATTTTTAAATTTTATTTTTCCATTAAAATTCAATGGCGTTATTGTATATGAAATCATCATTAATTCTTCTATATCTTGTGATACTAATCTTTCTATAGATACTTTAACTTTTTTACCACGAGAATTTTCCCATATAAATGAACGTTTAAGAATCCCTTCATTTAAATCTAATATCCTAGTATGTTCACTTGTAATACCTTTTGATAAATCAAAGTAATCTCCTTCAATAGAGAAATTTACTATATGAGCATTAGGTAATTTACAGATAGTCTGATTTTGTTTTGCATAGCCATAAGCACTTTCTCCATATGTAATTGGAGATGATTCATAAAATCCATTTACATATGTACCCATATTATCTACATACTCATTATTAAAACCAGACTCTTCAATATTCCCCCTAAGTCCTAAATGTCCATTAGCTAGTGTAAACAACGTTTCATTGGATTTTATTGTATCCTTATTAAACCCTTGCTCTATAAGCTGGTCCTTAGTATTAAATATTAAACTCATAATAACACTCCTTTCTTAAAATGAATTATGCATGAGTTTCCATATCATTAAATAAAATTTCTCCATCTGTTTCTATTACTTTTTTATACCAAAAAGCACTTTGTTTTTTAGTTCTTTTAAATGAGCCTCTTCCATAGTCATCAGAATCAACATGAATTATACCATATCGTTTTGTCATCTTTCCTTCACTTACACTTGTTACATCTATACATCCCCACATAAGATATCCTATAAGCTCTATCCCATCTTCATTTACTCCAAGAATCATATTTTTAATATGTTCTTTCATATAATCTATACGATAATCATCAATTATTTTTCCATCTTCATTTACAATATCTTGAGTACCCAGTCCATTTTCTACTATAAATAAAGGTAACTGATACCTTTCATATAACTGATTCATAGTTATTCTTAATCCTACAGGGTCGTTTTGCCATACACTATTTGATTTTGGAAGATATGGATTTTTTATGGTTTCTGGTCCATTTGTCTTTGATTTTTCTAAACCTTCAGCTCTAGCTGAACTACAAGCACTAGAATAATAGCTAAAAGATACAAAATCTACAGTATTATCCTTAAGTGTTGGTAAATCTTCCTCTTTTATTATTAATTTTATTTTATTTGATTTTAAATAATGATTCATAAAGTTTGGATATACACCCCTAACTTGAACATCAGAAAAAAACAAATTATGCCTTTCATGCTCTAAAGCTGCAAATACATCTTCTGGTTTACATGTATATGGATATGTTTTTCCAGCAGCTAACATACACCCAAACTTAAATTCTTTATTTATACACCTTCCTATTTCTATAGTTTTTGCATTAGCTAATAATTGATGGTGTGCTGCTTGATATTTTTTCTGAAGTTGATTTTCATCAGCTATAAAAGTTAATCCAGCACCTATATATGGAATATGCATTATCATATTCATTTCGTTAAAAGGAATCCAGTATTTGACATCATCTTTATATCTTTTCATCAAAATTTCAGCATATTTTACATATAAATTAACCACTCTTCTATCAGCCCACCCCGAATATTTTTCAACTAGAGAATAAGGTATATCAAAGTGGCTTATCGTTATTAATGGTTCTATATTATATTTTTTTAATTCTTTTATTATATTATCATAAAGTTGTAGTCCCTTTTCATTTGGTTCACTTTCTTCTCCTGTTGGGAATATTCTTGACCAAGATATAGAAAATCTAAAACATTTAAAACCTATTTCTGCTAACATTGCTATATCTTCTTTGTAATTTTCACAAAATTTAATCCCTATATGACTTGGATAGTATTGATTATTTTCATTTAAAATATTATCCTCATCTAAACATACATCTTTTAATCTCTTATCATTTAATGGGAGTTTATCAAATTGAGATAAACCTTTTCCTTCACCTAAATAAAATCCTTCACTTTGATTAGCTGAAATTGCCCCTCCCCATAAAAAATCTTTATCTAATTTCATACATCTACCTCTTTCACAGTATAAAGTTTTATAATTTCTATCTCATATCTAGTTATAAATTTTTTTCATAACTATACCTTTTGAATAATTCAATTTAAAAATCCAATTATACTTTTTACTCATTATAATTAATATTGTCTATTTTCAATACTTTCATATTAAATATCAATATTAAATATCTATGTATATAATTATATATATATCAAATACATTTTTATATCCTCATTATTGTTATCTTATTCTCATATATTGCTGTATATTTATATATAAAAGAAAGTGCCTCATGAACTAAGTTCATTTTGAGACACCCGCTTTTTTCTTCAAACTGTTATATCTTTTTTTAAATTCTAATGGAGAGACTCCAATTTTTTCTTTAAATACTCTGTAAAAAGTTTTTGTACTTCCAAAACCAACTTCTTCAACCAAATCTACAATGGATATATTGTTATTAAGTAATATCCACTTTGCTTTTTCTAATCTGTATTCATTTAAAAAGGTTATAAATGTTTTTCCTGTATTTTTCTTAAAAAATTTAGTAAAATAATATACACTAAATCCTACTTCATAAGATACATCTTCTAATTTTATAGGTTGTTTATAATTTTTTTCTACATACTTGAATATATCGTTTAATCGCTCTAGTATCTCTTTAGAGTTTATTTCATATTCTACTGTATTTTCTTCAATTTCTCTAGGAATCTGTCTATATAATATAGGAATTAAATTATACATTTTACCTTTTATTGCATAACTATATCCTTCTATTTTATATAGGTCTTCATTGTATATATCTATCAATATATCGAAAACTGACTTTCTTATTTTTGCTGACCAATCTCTACTACATTTTTTTATACTACTAAATAAATTAATTAAGCTTTCTTTTTCTTCATTTAATAAAATTAAATCATTAAAAAAAGATATGTCAAATTGAAATACTAATCTTTCACTTCCTGGTGATGGCAGTATATAATGAATATCTCCTCCTTTTATTATCACTATCTCGCCTTTTTTTAGTTGCATAGGCTTATCATTTATAAATAGATTTACTACACCTTCTGTTATAAGTAATATTTCTATTTCCTTATGCCAGTGTGGTGTTGTTAATACTTCTCCTTCATTTGATAGACTACGAAAAGGAAATTCGTATATTAATTTAGGCATTTCTAAATATATTGCCATAGATATCTTCCCCTTTCTAGTGTCTAAAAATTAATCTATACTATCTAAAAGAATACACACCTTATTTTAAAAACCTCAAATTTATAATTTATACAATACCTACACTTCATAAAATATATCTAATATTTCTTTTTTTGTATGTGCATTTAAAAGTCTTTCACTTATATCTTTACCACCTAAAATGTAAGCTATTTTAGATATTAATATCATATCTTCATTGCCTCCAGATTGTGGCATAGCAAACATAATTACTACCTTTACAGGTAAGCCATCTATACTTGGCCAATCTACACCTTTTTTAGATTTACCTATTACTACGGATGCTTTCTTTACATATTTTGTTTTTCCATGTGGCATGGCCATTTGATAACCTATACTAGTAGAACCTATTTTCTCTCTACGCTTTAGTGCCTTTATAAACTTACTTTTTAAAGTTATACTTCCTGTATCGTATAATTTATCTACTAATTCTTGTATTATGCCTTCTTTTGTAGTTGATTTTAAATCTAAAATAACACTTTCTTCGCTTAATATTTCTCTAATTTCCATTTATTTTCTCCAGTACATTATTGTCAAATAATATTTTAATATCCTCTTTTCTTTTACAATCTATTATATAGTTTATATAGTTCTTTTGACTATACAGATTTGATATTTCCATTAAAATATTCTTTAAAAAACTCTGATTACTAGTTTCTAAATAAATATCAAGCGTTCCATTAACATTATTGATATTCATTATCCCCTTATTTAATTTACTTTGATTATGTATATATATATTTAAATCTTTTCCTAATGAAATAGACTTATATTTACTACCTAAATTCACACCTATTAAACTTTCCATCTGCATTACATCAAAATTAAAATATATATTATCTTTTAAATACATTCCTAATAAGTTTGTATCTAAGGTCATACTTTTCTTAAATTTAGAAAGTAAAGCATTTTTTATATTATTAATATCACTTTCCATTAATAGTACTGATACAACTATATGTAATTTGTCTTTCAAGTCTAAATTTACAGTAGATATTACAAAGTCTACATCATCTAAATTTCGCTTACTCAACTGATGCATAGGAATTATATCAACTATAGTCCATTCAGGAAATTCTCTTTTTAATCTAGCTGCAAGGAGCTGAGATGTTCCATATCCTGTATGGCAAACTACTATTGCTCTTTTACTACTCATATTTCTTTCTATTGCTGCTTGAAAATATGTAGCAAGATACGAAACTTCATCTATACTAATATTCTTCAGACTATCATACTCTGGCATAATCTTTATAGTCATCATACATAATCCCAGCACATCTGAAAATCGCTCTTGTATCTCTCCTAATAATGGGTTTTTTATTTGAATATCATATCTTAATCTGTTTAACATAGGCCTTACATGAGATGCTAGACTTCTTTGTAGTAAATCATCATTTTTGAGATTTATATTTAAAAATTGTGACATATTCTCTATCATTATAGATGATACCTTTTCACTTTCACTTAATATATCTGATTCATCATTGTAACTACTACTACTTTCGCCACTAAATCCCGATGATACTAAAAAAATATATATGTACATAATTTCATCTTTCGTTATTTTTACTCTGTATCTATTTTCTATTTTACCTATAAGTGTAGTGACATTTTGATATACTAACTCGTCCAAATTATCTACAGAAACTTCTCTTTCTTCCTGAGACTCTATTTGATTACCTTCTTCGATTCTCTTTAAACATATAAGTATATGGGTAATTAAATTTATATAGTAGGGTTGACTTATAGTGTATCCTAAATTATGTTCTAACTCTGTAATTATAGTTTCTACAAATATAATAGAATCAATCTGAACCTCCCATGACTAAAGTCACAGGGTTCCTGCTTCATAGAATTTTGCATACTAAAATATGTCTTACTAATTCTCCACAGGCCATCCCCGTAGTTCCTACGGTTCTTATATAAGTTATTTATTTTGAATTGTTATTAGTCTTAATCCTTCTTTTAATATATTTATACTTGCATTTATATCTCTATCGTGAGTTTCATTACAACTAGGACAAATCCATTCTCTTATATTTAAGTCCTTAACTTCCTCGTTTTTATACCCACATTTATTGCATATTTGTGAACTTGCAAAGAATTTACCTACCTTTACAATTTGTCTACCATACCAATTAGCCTTGTATTCTAATTGACGAATAAACTCTGACCATGACACATCAGAAATTAAGCGAGATAGTTTACGATTTCTAATCATATTCTTTACTTGTAAATCTTCTATGCAAATAATATCGTTCTCTTTTATTAGTTTAGTAGATAGTTTTTGTAGAAAATCATTTCTTTGATTAGCTATATGTTCTTGAAGTCTTGCAACTTTTAATCTTGCTTTATTTCTATTTAAACTACCGATTGTTTTTCTCGATAATTCTCTTTGTAATTTAGCAAGTTTGCTTAATGACTTCTTAAGATACTTAGGATTTTCTATAAATTCTCCACAACTTGAGATACAAAATTCTTTAATTCCTAAATCTAAACCTATCTGATTATTAGTATTTTCAAATGCTTCAATATCTACATCAGTACAGCATAATGATACATAATATCTACCACTTGGTTCTTTAGATATAGTGGCATTAAGTATTCTACCTTGAGGTACTTGTTTATCCCTTACTTTAACCATACCAAGTTTAGGTAGTTTTATATGTTGACCACAATACATAATGTTTCCATTTGTAAAGTTAGTTTTATATGAAAATCTATTAGTTTTCTTTGATTTAAATTTAGGAAATCCTGCCTTTTCTTTAAAGAATTTTTCATATGCGTTTTCTAAATCTTTTAAAGCGTTTTGTAGTGAAAATTTGTCAGGTTCTTTAAGCCACTTTAATTCTTTTTTTAAATTGGTTAAATCAGAACTACACTGTTTATAAGTAAAAGTTTCTTTATCGTTTTTATAAACATCTATTCTTTTAGCAAGATACTTATTATATACAAATCTACAACATCCAAAAGTTTTGTTAATTAACTCTTGCTGTTTTTTATTTGGATACATTCTAAACTTATAAGCTTTTTCCACTGCTATCACCTCACTTTAATTGTTTTTTGATACACTTTTTAATGATTTTATCATATTTAATATATTATGCTGTGGTGAACAATTTATTAATCACCTATCATAATATTAACAAATGTAATTATTTAAAACAATT